>JAOUKG010000834.1 GCA_029882725.1 Cyclobacteriaceae bacterium | reverse complement strand
TAGTGACCTTACCCGAAGTGGATACAGAAAGGGTTGGTATGACGGGGGCTTCAGGAGGGGGTACTCAAACCTTTTTATTGGCAGCAGTTGATGATAGAATTTCTGTTTCTGTTCCTGCTATTATGGTGTCTGCACATATGTTTGGAGGCTGTGTAGGTGAAAGTGGAATGCCCATCCACAAAAGTGAGACCCATATGACCAATAATGTGGAAATTGCAGCTACGTTTGCTCCAAAACCCATGTTGCTTATTTCCGATGGAGGCGATTGGACAAAGAATACCCCGGAAGTGGAATATCCCTATATCCGTGATATTTATGCCATGTATGAAAAAACAGACCATGTTGAAAATGTGCATATTCCCGATGAAGGACACGATTATGGCGTTACCAAGAGAATGGCCATGTATCCTTTTATGGCCAAGCATTTGGGGTTGGACATTGAAAAAGTGAAAGGAGAGGATGGAAAGATCAACGAAGAAGATATTACGATTGAACATATGTATCAAATGGCGGTTTTCAATTCTGTAAATCCGGTTCCGGAATATGCAGTGAGATCCAATGAAGAGATTTGGAAGTGAGACACCTTTAATCTCAGTTCTCATTCTCATTCTTTTTCTTAATCTCCATCAAAATAAACGTGAACCTACCCCAGGAAAGCACTTTCACGTATTATTTATAATTACCCCATTTTTGTGATAAATAAGTTCCTACGATTATTGGATAAAAACAATACCCTCTTCACCTTTACAACATAAAAACCCGAATATCATGTCCAAAACCAATACGGCACGCAACAAATACCGCCCTGAGCAAGTAAAACTTCTCTTTATTGCGGAGGCTCCGCCTTGCAGCGATGATCGTTTCTTTTATTTTGAGGAAGTACCCAAGGGAGATTCTCTTTTTCTTCATATAATTCGTGAAGTTTTTCCGGAAACCAGGGAATGGGAAACCAAGGTGGTTCGGGCTCGAAAGGAGGAGTTACTACTTCGGTTTATGGAAGAGGGTTATTTTCTTGAAGATGCAGTAAGTATTGCTATCCCTAAAGGCACTTCAATTAACCAAAAAATCAGCATGATAAAAGATCACCAACAGGATCTTTTTAGGCGATTGATGCCCTACAAAGAAGTGCCCATGGTGTTATTAAGCGCTACAGTTTTTAAGGCCAATCACGAATTTTTAAAGCAACACTTCAGCATACTGAATAAAAAAGCCATCCCCTTTCCGGGAAGCGGTCAGCAGGGTAATTTTATCAGAGAGTTTAGGGATTTAGAGCTATAGCACTTATTACCAGAAACAAACAAACTATGAAATACAACATACTTGGCAATTCTGTCTTAAAAATTAGCCAAATATCTTTTGGGTGCATGTCGCTACAAGGTGAGCAGTCAAAAAACAAGAAATTGATACAAACTGCCTATGATTCAGGTATCAATATGTTTGATACGGCTGATCTTTATGATCGTGGTGAAAATGAAATAATGGTTGGCGAGGCGATAAAGTCTTTCCGGAAAGAAGTTGTACTTTCTACCAAGGTGGGTAATGTGTGGCATAAAGATGGTTCCGGATGGTATTGGGATGCTTCGAAAAAACATATTTTAAAGGGTTTGGAAGACAGCCTTAAGCGATTGAAAACCGATTATATTGACTACTACCAATTGCATGGCGGTACAATTGATGATAATATAGAAGAAGTTATTGAGGCATTTGAACAACTAAAAGAGCAAGGGAAAATTTTACAGTATGGTATTTCCTCCATCCGTCCCAATGTGATCGGAGAATATGTGAAGAAATCATCAATTTCAGGGGTAATGATGCAATACAATATGTTAGACAGGCGTCCTGATGAAGATTGTCTTTCCATATTGAAAAACAATAATATAGGAGTGTTGGCGAGGGGGGTGTTGGCAAAGGGATTGTTAATCAATAAACCGGCAATGCCTTTTTTGGATTACAGCAAAGAACAAGTGATAGATCTTCAAACCAAACTTCAGGAAATGCATAATCCTTTGTCAGTGTCCCTTCAATTTGTATTACAAAACCCGGCTATTACTACGGCAGTAATAGGTTTCAGAACAGAACAACAATTGAAAAGGGTAATTGAGGCCTACGACCAACCTATACAGGATATTGATTTCAACGAATTGCTGGAGGG
>JAOUKG010000833.1 GCA_029882725.1 Cyclobacteriaceae bacterium | reverse complement strand
TGACAAGCCCCGTAAATTCGTTTATATAAATCTACCTGTCATGCAAATGCATACTCGTATAATGATGAATATGGTGGTGGTTAAGACAGGTAATAATTTCCATTTTTAAAAATTAAAGTACAAAGTAACTGTTGGATTTGTAAATTGACAAGTTTATTTCAAAAAAAGATTAAGATGATGGAGCAAAAAGTGATGTTTTTTTTGAAATCAATACTTTTTAATGTTTTATATATAAGACTTTATTACATGCATATAATTTTATGTGTATTTAACGTTTAATAATTCTGTTGATCGAATTTTAATATATATATTTGCAGCCAAATAAATACTGATAATAAGAAATTAAAATTTAAAAATATAAATATAATCATGAATAAAAACAAATTTATCATCTTTTTAGTCTGTTTTTTTGTTGGCGGTCTTCTGTATGCACAATCCAGTGGTGAAGTGTATACTATTGTAGATGAACCTGCATCATTCAAGGGGGGTATGTCCGGGTTTTATACATATGTAGGAAACAGCATAAAATACCCTTCAATAGCCTCCAGAAATAAGACACAAGGGAAAGTTGTTATTCAGTTTATTGTAAATCCTGATGGTAAGTTATCTGATATAAAAGTACTTAAGGGTATTGGTGATGGCTGTGATGAAGAGGCCGTAAGGGTAATGAACAGTTCTCCGAATTGGATAGCTGGGAAACAAAATGGGGAGCCCGTAAAGGTTAGAATGGTAGTTCCTATAGTGTTTAAATTGAATTAGTTTTTGAACGAAGTTAACTATTTTGAATTTACAGGATAAAAATAGAAAGAATTGATAATTGTTCTGTAGTGATGTTTATTATTTGGCCGGTCTGTTTTGATGGTTTTATTTGCCATCATTTACTTGTGTAAGTGTATAATCCAAACGTTAAATGAGTTTTTCTTTAAATCAACTTAGTTTCAAAAGTAAGATTTTGACTATTATTTTAATTCCTATTTTGGGAGTTTTGTTTTACGGTATTTCCAATGTTTTTCAATCATTGGAAGAGAATAATCAAATGAGCCAATTGCTCCGACTTACCAATATGAGTATAAAAATTGGTAATGTAGTGCATGAAACCCAGAAAGAGCGAGGTAACTCAGCAGGTTACATTGGAAGTAATGGTGATGATTTTGGGGAGGAACTAAAGGGGCAATATTTATTGACTGATACAAAAATAAGTGAGTTGGAATCCTTTATGGATGATGAAGATTTATCTGATTTTGGAGAGGATTTAAATAATTCAGTTGATAGTGTATTAGTGAATTTAGGTAATATTAAGGATATCCGAAATAAGGTTCTTTCAAACGACATTTCTTATAACGCAACTATAGGCTATTATACCGACTTAAACGCATTGTTTTTACAAACTATAAGTCAAATATCCAAGGTGAGTTCTAATTCTGAAATCACAAACCTTTCTTTTGCTTATGTGAATTTTTTACAATCAAAAGAATTGGCTGGAATTGAAAGAGCCATATTGAGCAATACTTTTGCAAAGGGCAGTTATGCTCCGGGTGCATATAATCGATTTAGTAGGTTGTTGAGTAGTCAGGAGACTTATCTTGATGTTTTTATTTCATCTATATCTAAGGAGCAGGCCGGATTTTACAAAGAGAAGATGAGCAATGAAACCATTGCTGAAGTAGAAAATACAAGAGCCATTGCCATTTCAAATGCTACGGTGTTTGATGCAATGATGTGGATAGATGTTGATGCAGATTATTGGTTTGAAATCATTTCAGCTAAAATTGACATTTTAAAAGAAATTGAAGATTGGTTGTCGTCTGATATATTAAAATTAGCTACTGATTTACAATTTGAAGCCAAAACCTCACTTGTTGGAAATATTATCATTGCAATACTAATCATTGCAATTTCTTTTGCATTGTCTTATGTTATCGTTCAAAATATCTTAAAACAAATAGGTGGGGATCCCGAGGAGGTTCTTGCAATTGCAACAAGTATTTCAAATGGTGATTTAACTTTGTCTGATACTGATAAAGGGAAAAAAGCAAGTGGAATTTTGGGCGCTATGAGAGATATGAGTGATAAACTCAGTGAAATAATAGAAGCAACTCATCGTGCTGTAGATAGCATAGCTTCTGCCAGTGTAGAATTATCTTCAACATCCAGG
>JAOUKG010000071.1 GCA_029882725.1 Cyclobacteriaceae bacterium | reverse complement strand
CTCTATTCAAATCTGTTGATTGAGATTATGATTTAGATAGAGAATAAAGATTTGAAATGGAGAGGGGAAGTTCAATTTCACCGATAAAAAATAAACACATAAAAATTGAACGGGGGTGAGGAAAAGAACTGCTACCTCCAAACCCCTGTGTCCGTAGAACTCCCTTGGAGGACATTCCCTGCCATTGGGGTTGGAGGGAATCGGGGGTGGTTATGGATTTGTGTTACCAGTGTTTTATTATTATTGTTTCGGAATCAGATAACCTATCTCTGGATTCTCTTTTCGGTAACGAACCTTATAATTATATTTATCCAGAGTATGGTCTCTAAAAAGTGTTTCCCTTTCTATTCTCTTTCCATTAACAAGGTATTCAAAATAAATTATTGACAACTTTTTTGAAATAGCTATACATTCTGTTTCTTCATATGAATAATTTTTGGAGAAGTATGGCTTATCCCAAAAAACAAAGACCGATTTTGGGTTATCAACAAGATATTTAATCGTAAATTGTTCACCATCAAATATACCTGAGTAACCCTTTCCAACCCCTGTTATATACTGTTTGCCGTTTGCATCATATTTTATTCTTATCATTCTTTTCCCTTCGTTAAAAACATCACAATATCCTTCGACCCCTTCCAATATTATTTTATTGTCTAAATAATTTCCTAACCTTCCCAACAGTATAATTCCAATAATTATCAACACTATTAATGATAGAGGTATAATTGTAGACTTTTTCAATTTCATGATTTAAATATTTTAATTAGGGGTTATCTTTCTTTGCTTGAACATTGACCCCTTCCTCAAGGACACTTTTTACCGCACCAACGGTATATTCTGACACTGCATTGACAGCCTCCCCTACGGTATCACTCGATACATTAGGGGCAGGAAGATTACCTGTTGCAAACTGTACTACAGCTTCTGTCATTGATTTATCCCCTGTATAAACAGATTTTACATCAACTGTAACTTCTCCGCCTTTAGTAACAGATACATCCACATCAGTTGATGCTTTAACACCTTCACTCATTGCATTTACAACCGCAACACCACCAGTGATTGCAGTTTTTGTAAATTGTGCGCCCATAGAACTTAAACCCCCAGTTGCTGCACCTGCTACAGTTGCTGTTGCCAAATCTGCAGCATCTACATTTGTAAAAGCATCCAAAGTTATCTCTCCACCATTTTCCATAACATTACCAACCACTTGACTTGTATATTCTACTGCAAGACCTACTAATGCACCTACACACCACGGACAATCACCATTAGGGTCATTATACCGTATTGGGTTATTATTCATCCCATTATATGGTGACATGTAATATAGGCTGTCTGCCTTTGGGTCAATTTGATTCCACCTTCCTATTGCATAATCATATGTACGGTATTTGGTAAAGTCCCATTGAATATCTTCATCTCTTTCGGTAAGGAAAATTTTACCTTCCTCTCCCATGTGTGTTAATTCAGCACCTTGGTTATACAAATAATCGTTCTTCACACTCCCCCCTCGCTGCCATGAATTGAACGTCAGCCCAAAAGGGTAGTAATCATCACTTTGCTCCGCGTTACTCATTTCACCACAATAACCTCAACCCCGTTTTCAGCTAAAAACTTCCGGTATGCAACCAAGTCTTGTTCCTTTAATTTCTCATACTTCTCTTTTACCTCAACAACTCCCTTGCTCAGCAACTCGTAAACCTGTTGCTGCTCATCAGTTGGTCTGAAGTCTCCGGTGGAAACTGTCATTGCCAGGTAATTCAGCTTGCCCATGAGCTTCACCGGATTACGGATTGCATCCTGCCCTCTTCCGGTCACTTTAAGTTGTATCATCTCTCCTTCTATATCTGTGAACTTCTGCGCAGTTTCTTTCGTCCTCTCTACCAACTCAGTTGCATCCTCTTTCTCCGTAAGGAAGGAACTCATATCATATAACTGCCTTCTAATCAATTCCGATTCATTGATCATCTCTGTCAATTCCTTCAAATCCCCCCTGATTTTATCCAACAAAGCTACTTGTTCATTGATTTCAGCAAGCGTTCCTTCACTGTTCGGGTCCTTTAACAATTCAAACTCCTCAGAATAACCTTCCTCACCTATTGAAATTCCAACTTTGTATTTGCCGGGAACTACCTGATGTGTGCTCATATCAATCAATAAGGGTGCCTTGCGTTTTCTGTCTTTTCCCAATGAAACCCAGTCCGCCCCCACTGGTGTCGTCCTCAATTGAACTGGATCAAGATTGTCATATGTATAGTTCCAATAAACCCTGTTAATTCCTTTTTTTCCTTTATGGGTGATTGTTTTCAGTGTATCACCTGCCGGATTGGTAATCTTTATTTTTACGCTGTCAGTATCTTCTTTCAACCAGTAGTTTATTGGCACTCCTGCCTGCGGATCGGTACCACTTGAAGCCTCAGGGAAAAACTGCATGTTTTGTGAAACCGGCTGAAAACGGTAGGACTTGCCGGGTTTAAACAACCAGACTTTCTTACTTCCAAAATCTGCAGGTAATTGCTGTAAAGGGGAAATGTCATCCAGAATCCAAATGCCTCTTCCATAGGTTCCAAGAACCAAATCGTTGAAATTCTTTTGTATATCTATCCAGTACATGGGTGCAGGAGGCAAATTCGACATGAATGTTTGCCAGTTTACCCCATCATCAAATGATACGTATAGTTTATTTTCAGTTCCAAGGTATAATAACCCTTTCCTGACCGGGTCCTCGCGAATTACCCTGGCATAGCTAAGTACATGATTATCGATGCCATTGGTGATTTTCGCCCAGGATTTTCCAAAATTTGTGGTTTTGTAAACATGGGGTTCAAAATTACCCACTTCATGAAAATCTATGGTTACATAAGCCTTTCCTTCCTCCCAATCTGAGGCATCAATATTTCTTACAGTACCTAATGGGGGAAGGTTTTTAATATTTTTTGAAACGTTTTCCCAGGTCTTGCCCCCATCTTTACTTATCTGTATCAATCCGTCGTTTGTTCCGGCCCAATAAACACCTTTTTTCACCGGAGATTCTTCAAATGCATAAATCACATTGGCATATTCTACACCGATATTGTCGGGGGTTAAACCTCCTGATCTTTTCTGCTTAGACTTATCATTTAGGGTAAGATCGGGACTGATTACTTCCCAGCTTTGACCATTGTTCATAGTTTTATGCACCACCTGGCTAGTCACAAAAATTGTATTGTTGTCATGGGGTGAAATGAGCAAAGGGAATGTCCATTGAAATCTGTATTTCACCTCTTCCGCACTATTTCCCACGGTCAGTTCAGGCCAGATTTCCAGATGACGATATTGTTTTGTTTTCGCATCCCAACGGGTTACTACTCCTCCCAGGGCACCGAACCCTGAAGCGCTGGACCAAACAATATCAGGGTTTTTCGGATCCGGGGTGGCAAATCCACTCTCCCCTCCTCCTACATCAAACCAAAGTCCTGTAGGAATTATGCCTGAACCAAAAATTCCGGCGGTATTGCTACGGCTGGGTCCCCTCATCGCAGGGCCGTCCTGTCGGTTGGTCAATACATTATAAGGTATGGCATTATCGGTAGTCACATGATACAACTGAGCTACCGGTAGCTGAAAGCGATGCCATGTTTTCCCTCTGTTTTCGGAAAAAGATATACCACCATCACCCGCTACAGCCATTCTATCTCCATTGGTTGGGTCAATCCACATTTCATGATGATCCCAATTGGGCTGGGCACTGGGTCCGTAGGAAATCAACGACTTTCCACCGTCTAAACTGACAGAAAAGTTGGCAGCTATAAAGTACACTTCATTGGGATTATCTGGCGAAGCGGCCGTTCGGGTGTAATAGGGCTGTCGACCAGCAAGTTCCCTATCGTGACTTATAAGGTTCCATTTTTTTCCCTTGTCGGGGGAAACCCACAATTCCCCGGTAAGGGTTTTGCCATCCATTTCTTCAAGTCCATCACCTGTTTCAATCAATGCATACACCTTATCAGGGTCTGCCGATGTCATGGCCAGAGCGATTTTCCCAACAGAACCCTCGGGAAGCCCGTTTCCGGAAAGTCTTTGCCATGTTTCACCACCATCAATTGATTTAAATATTCCACTGCCCTTTCCACCACTGGTACGATTCCATGTTTTCAACGAAAGTTGCCAGGCACCCGCGAAAAGGATTCTGGGGTTGGAAGTATCCATTACTAAATCTGAAAAACCTGTATTTTCATCAACGAATAAAACCTGTCTCCAGCTTTTCCCACCATCGGTCGTTTTATAGATTCCCCGTTCTTTTTGAGGGCTATAAGCATGTCCCAATGCTGTTGCATATACTATATCAGGATTTGAAGGATGCACCACTACCCTGCTTATTCTCCCTGTATTTTTCAGCCCAATATGAGTCCAGGTATCTCCCCCATCAGTCGATTTGTACATACCATTACCTATTGACACATTCGAGCGGATAAAACTTTCCCCGGTGCCTGCATAAATGACCTGTTGGTCGGAAGTGGCCAGGGCGAGGGCACCTATGCTATGGACATCTTGCTTATCAAAAACAGGTTTCCATGTGAGTCCGGCATCAACAGTTTTCCAGATGCCGCCACTTGCCGCCCCCACATAATATACCTGATCATTTCCAGGAATACCGACTACTGAAGTTACCCTGTTTCCCACAGGCCCTATGTGGCGAAATTTAAATTGATCAGTTGGAATATTATTCAGGCTTTGTCCAAAACCATGAAGTGATAATATAAAAGCAAGGAAAAATGCATATATAGATCTTATTTTCAAGGAAGTGTAGGGAAACATGACAGGGTAATGTTTAGGTTGGATAATGTTTTTAGCATATCTAACTTAAGCATTAAACCCGGTTTATGCAATTAAGATTCGTAATGAGGGGTAAAAAGGCAAGAAAGATGCTTGAAAAAATGACACCTACAAAAATACTACCTTTACTCACCGCCACTAAACAAAAAACCCTCAGAAACGGATTTCTGAGGGTTTATCAAGAGCCTCCTGTCGGGATCGAACCAACGACCTACTGATTACAAGTCAGTTGCTCTACCAGCTGAGCTAAGGAGGCATTACTATTTCCGTTTCGTCGTTTCGAAATGGGATTGCAAAACTATAATTGTATCTAGAATTTACAAACAATAGTTGTGATTTTTTTTCCGAATTATCGAATATTTTTTCAACCTGTGGAAAATACACTCTCAACGCCACTATTATTGAATTCACATTCGTAACTTTCGGAAAATTTAAAAATATATGTTAAGAATTATTTTATTATCGCTCTCATTGGTTTTTGTAATGACGGGGTATACGCAAGATACAGGTGCCAGTCTTAAGAAAGCCAAATCCTTATTGTTGGGCGGAAACTATAGAGAGGGAATACACGGTGGGTTTACTATAGGCAACCAAGTTAAATCGGGATTAAATTTCGGATATTTCCCAGACCTTAATTCACTAACACTGAGTGGCACTATCAAATTACACCTCAAAGGTAGCAGTCGTTTTTATAGTTATTCACCTTGGAATTTACGATTAAACCCCGGCCTGCAACTTGATTTTGCCAACAATACTACAGAAGTAAAGTTTCCTTACCTGGCAGGCACTTTTGGCAGGGATTTTTACATCACTAAAAAATTTGGATTTTCCGGTGAAGTTGGGTTCATGTATTTCTTCGATTTTATAGAAGGATATTTCCCTATTAATTCAGAATGGGCACCGGCCGGTGGATTGAAATTTTTCAGGATGTTTTGATGATTGGGGGATTAATATAAATCACCACGTAATGGGTGTATGTTTGGGGCGAATTGGGCGGACACGTGGGTCGGGCGAATTGGGCGGACACGTGGGTCGGGCGAATTGGGCGGACACGTGGGTCGGGCGAATTGGGCGGACACGTGGGTCGGGCGAATTGGGCGGACACGCGGGTCGGGCGAATTGGGCGGACACGCGGGTCCGCCCCTACTATGTTCCGACGGTGTCATCGCCATGGATGTTCATGGGGCCGCTTTTTGTTACGCCCAAATGCATGATTGCATCGCCTTGATGAACCAATGGGTTGTTGTTTAATCCTATTACATAACCTGCTGCGGGCGATTTTACAGGTTTTTTATAATCGCCAAATGTATCTGTTATATATCCCAACAGTTGATTTCTTTTTACTTGCTGGCCACTTTCCACAGACGATGTAAACATCCCGGAAACTTTGGCTCTTACCCAACTGGAATTTCTAATAATGGTGTTTTTTACCAAAGGGTGTGGGGCATCATCAATCATATCGAGATGTTTCATTAGCCTGCGTGCTCCCTCTATACCTTGTACAATTGCAAATTCATCGAACCTAACCGATTCCCCTCCTTCATAAACCAATATTTTCTTACCCAATTTGCCGGCAGTTTGCCTAAGTGAATGTGCCCTATATGGAGAGTTTAGTGTAAATGGAGCATGAAAAGCTTCCGCCAGTTTTTCGTTCTCAGGATCCGCAAAAACACAACGAACTTGCGGGAAGTTGGTTCTTTCACCTCCTCCTGTATGAAAATCAACACCATAATCAATTTGGGGAATGATATTATGAGTAACGTAGTGTGCTAATCTGGAGGCTAAACTTCCATTTTTATTTCCCGGAAAAGAACGGTTTACATCTTTACCATCTGGCAAATATCTTGAAAAGTGAATAAACCCGTAAATATTTAAAATGGGGATACAAATCACGGAGCCACGAAGAGGTGCATGAAGATCTGTTTCAATCATCCTACGCACAATTTCAACTCCGTTGATCTCATCTCCATGCAATCCGCCCATCAACAAAAGTGTGGGACCATCTTCTTTCCCTCTACTTACATTGATCGAAATATTAATACTCGAATGAGAAGGGAGTTTGGCAATATTAATGAGTATCCTCCGCTTTTCTCCCGGCTTAATTTCATATCCATTAATAATGAGCTCTCTTGTCATATTTTATTTCTTTAGTTATACTTTAATCAGGCCTTGATTTTGTCTTTAGGAAGTTTCTTTCTGGTCAGAGACTTTTCAATGTATTTTACAATTTTTCCTGCAATATCTACTCCGGTTGCTTTCTCTATTCCTTCAAGTCCGGGCGAACTATTCACCTCCAATATCATGGGGCCACGCTTTGATTTAAGCATATCTACACCCGCTATGGCCAACCCCATTGCTTTTACTGCTTTTAACGCCATTGCTTTCTCTACTCTGGTCAGTTTTATCACCCTTGCACTTCCTCCCCTATGTAAATTAGATCGAAACTCACCTTCCTTTCCTTGTCTTTCCATTGCCCCTACTACTTCTCCATTCACTACCAAAACACGAATGTCGGCACCCTTGGATTCCTCTATAAATTCCTGAATGATTACTCGTGTTTTTAAACTACCGAAAGCTTCAATTACAGAAGTGGCAGCTTTATTGGTCTCGGCCAATACTACCCCCATTCCCTGTGTACCCTCCAACAACTTTATAACTACTGGTGCCTTTCCGATATGGTTTAGAAGAAGATTTCCCTCTTTTGCAAAATTTGTAAAGGCCGTCTTTGGCATATTAATTTTTTGCCTTGAAAGAATTTGTAAACTGCGTAGTTTATCTCTGGATCGGGTTATAGCCAGCGAATCAATGGCACTAAATACCTTCATCATCTCAAAATGCCGTACCACAGCTGTTCCATAAAATGTTACGGAAGCACCTATACGAGGAATTACTGCATCAATATCTGTTAAACTTTTTCCATTATAATAAATAGACGGACCATCACCATCCATAATGATATCACACTTTAAATGGTCTATTACTATACTTTCGTGGCCTCTCGATTCAATAGCCTCTACAAGCCTCTTTGTTGAGTATAAACCAGGGTTACGTGATAAAACTGCAATTTTCATAGAATATGTTTATATAAATTTACTGGAATAAAATACAATGATTCATTTTAAACAGGACAAAGTTCTGCCTGATTAACTTACTTTTTATTTAAACTAGATTTTTTAAATGACAAGTTTTTCTTGCTTACATCCACTAAAAACCTTTTTCTAAGAAAAGTACGTCCCAAAAGTACAGGAAAACGCATGTCCTTTCGGTCTGTTAAAGAAAATTCTACTGTAAATATCTGCCCAAAGATAACCAAAGGCGTGATAATCGTAAAACGTTCTTCCCTGGTACCAAAAGAATTTTTTACTTCTTTCAATCCGAAACTATGCGCATAATAATAGTTATCCTCAAATTCAGGGTGAGAAGGATCTAATAGCTGAAACCTTAATAATTCTTTACCACTTTCTTCTAATACTTCTATATGATGGCAATGAAGAGCCGATCCAAAGGCTCCTGTATCAACTTTTGCTTCCAAAGAAGTAATCTGAAACTCAGGAAGATCAATCTTGTCCATCCTGCCTATTATCGATATAGCCATTTTATAATATCAAAAAATCAAACACTCTTTAAGTTTTATCACAATTCAGTGGTAAATCTAAAAAGATTATTGGTTCAATAGAGCAAAATAAAATAAAAGTCGGCCAACTTAATGATTCCATTAGGAAGAACTCAGACCCATCTATTTTTCATACACCTTGCGTTTAAGAAAGTTAAACGTTTATTTTCAAGATAATGAACAAGAAAATTTTGTGTTATGGAGGTTATTTTTTAGGGATAAAGCATCTT
>JAOUKG010000832.1 GCA_029882725.1 Cyclobacteriaceae bacterium | reverse complement strand
CCCACCCTCCTTACCATTCAACGGGCCACTCTGGAAATATTCAGGAAACACACTATAAAAAGGAGGGTACACTTCAACTTTCTCACTTTTTACTTCTTCTCCCGCCCTGTTATATTTATATTTTGTGTAAAACTTATCCCTCAACGTAGCTTGAGTGATATATAAATACTTTAACCTGCCCTTTTTATTATATACTCTCATTCCGCACAATATCTTTCCATTTTTAAAACAAGTTTTCCTATAAACCTGGCCATTTTTATAATATTGTATTAATTCACCGTGTATATAACCATTTTTGAAATTCACATCATTATGGATCCTGTTTTTTGGGTGAAAAGATTTATGTTTAACCAGATAGCCGTCTATATGCAACCAATAAAATAAAGTATCTTTGGTTCCGTGGTAGTACCAAACAGTATCCCAGGTCGCACTATGGTGCTGGGCAGTATCAGTAGTGATGGCGATATCTAAGGTAAAAGCACCTTGTTCCCTGGCACTCACTTGGTTCCAGCTCATTGACAGCACAGTGATTGATACGGTAATCAACAATGCTGTATATCTACAGTTTCCCATTTCACCTTTGCATTAATTGGTTTTAAAAATCTTTACACCTGTTCTTCCATGGGGAGGTCTCGTTCCCTTGAATCTAAGTCTCCATGTCAATGCTGTTGCACTACTATTTTCTGACCTGCCCCGTACTCTTACATTTGACACTCCACTGACTGAAGCGGGCGGGCTACTGTACCCATATTGCGCGTAAGGCTCATTACTGGTGATGGCTATACAGGATGAAGTTCATTTCAAATTATTTTTATTACTAAAATTCTTGAATAATAACCTTAACTCGCTCTGAATTTCCTTCAATTGACCCACTTCTATGTGCTTCTTTCCATAAGTAATATGATACTGGATATTCTTCAATTTCTTTATAGTCAGTTTCATTACCATGTCTGTCATACTTTAATCTGCTGTAGAACCTATCCCTCTTAGTATCTCTAGTCAAATATAGATATTTTTTTGTGCCGTTCTTTCTGTAAACTGTCATACCAGATAATATTTTTCCGTTTTTAAAATACATAATAGAATAGATACTTCCATTTTTTAAGAAAGTTTTAAATTCTCCATCAATCAAACCATTTTTAAAATTTGCAACTATCCTGTTGTTACCATTTTTATAGAAAGACTTGTAAGACACTAATAATCCTCCACTGTCAAACTCCATATATGCAAGTACATTTCCGCTATTGTAATAGATAGTCGAATCATATTTTAATGTATCCAAAGAAGTATAGCAATCTAATGGTGTCGCTAATAACTGTTGTGTGCCGATAATTAAAATTATGAATACAGGAAGTATTTTGAATAATGTGTTTCTTTTTATCAAAAACATGCAGTTTAAAATCAATGTTGAACCTTAACTCCAACGTTACCATTTGTCCTTTTAATTATATTAAACCTAAGACGAATGGTTACCGATGTATTATTTGGATGACTTGAATTACTTATAACTCTTACGTTAGAAATTCCACTAACAGAACCAGGTGTTGTGCTGAATTCATTCTGGACTTCTCCAATTGTCTCTGTTATTCTTTCACCCGTAATAGGATCTTTAACTATAACTTGGTCTGCATAGTCATGGGCATCACCTTCTGCAGACACCGTCGATGCATTATCCGGAACTGGGATATCATCCGTTTCAAAAACGCCATCCCTTGTATCTTCTGGAGTACCAACATCAATAACATTTTCCTCCATTTCAGTCATTTTCTGACTCGGTGTAAGATTATCTGGATTTCCCGTAGCAGTACTGCCATGCTTATTATCCACGTTTTTAAATAAAGAGTTGTCATTTGGATTATTATAATTCTTATATGTTGTAGAAGTAAAATTACTTATATCTTTTCCGCCTCTATATTGAGTTCTGAGTTCTTTTTTAAGTGCTTTAACTTCATCTCGTACAACTTTATGGTTTTGAGCATTTTTTGTGTTTTTTTTGAGTAGGTTTAGGTTTCTTTTTTGTTCTCTATACTCCTTTCTCATGTTTTTTTCCTTATCCACTCCATCATCAGGACTCATCCCATCGGGGTCAGTAAACCTTATCGGGTTATTGAAAGCATACGTATAAGGGCTCCAACGTCTGAACTTATCCGCTAAGG
>JAOUKG010000070.1 GCA_029882725.1 Cyclobacteriaceae bacterium | reverse complement strand
GCTTATCAAAATCATAGTAACCAAAAACAGATAGGCTGCTACAATAATCCCGTCGATAATGGTAGCTATAATCCGGTCTCCTACACTTGCTATCTTATAGTTTATTCTAACATTTTGCGAGGTTACAACACTGATACTTTGCATGGTATAATTATTTATTTAATTTAAGATCGTAAATATTGTAATCTTACTGTAAATTCCATGATGAAATTAATTAAATTAAAT
Organism: Cyclobacteriaceae bacterium; assembly: GCA_029882725.1. Lineage (GTDB taxonomy): Bacteria > Bacteroidota > Bacteroidia > Cytophagales > Cyclobacteriaceae > JAHEMU01. The sequence continues at coordinate 8,440 of JAOUKG010000070.1, read as the reverse complement.
CTATTTGTTGCCGTAGTTGTACTTTTTGGGGCTTGTAATGGACAGAAAGATAAGAATGAGGCTCAGGTTGAGATGAATTATGCCGAAAAGGCAGATTCCCTTGCCCATCATTTAATCATTACCGACGGTCATATTGATCTTCCCTACGCGCTCCAACATAAAGGATTTAATCTGTCTGACGATCACCTTCAAAAAATGGTAATTTCCACAGATTCCGGAAATTTTGATTTTGAAAGAGCAAAGCAAGGAGGTCTCGATGCCCCGTTCATGTCTATTTATGTAGCTGCTACTTTTCAGGATTCAGGGGGTGCCAAAGAAGAAGCCGATACCTTAATCTCTTATATACATGGAATAATAAATAGTTTGCCTGATAAATTTGCGCCGGGCAGGTCTCCTCAGGAAATAGAGGAAAACTTTAAAAAAGGCCTGATTTCCCTTCCCATGGGACTGGAAAATGGTGCACCTATTGGTGATGACCTTTCCAATGTGAAATACTTCTTTGATAAGGGTATTCGGTACATTACCCTTACTCATTCTAAAGACAACCAAATTTGTGATTCCTCTTACGATACCGCTCGTACTTGGAATGGCCTGAGTCCTTTTGGAGTTGAGGTGGTAAAAGAAATGAACCGTGTGGGTATCATGGTAGATGTAAGCCACCTTTCAGATAGCACATTTTATGACATAATGAAAATAACACAGGTTCCTGTAATTGCATCACATTCATCATGCAGGCATTTTACACCAGGTTGGGAACGGAATATGTCGGATGATATGATTAAAGTATTAGGTGAAAGGGGAGGAGTACTTCAAATTAATCTGGGCACCAGCTTTTTGGACGGCGATATTGGGAAAATTAATAAGGATAATGAGGTAAAAATGGAGGCCCTCCTTACGGAAAAGGGATTGGAGGCTACCAGCATTGAAGGCAAAAAATTGATTGCAGATTTTAAAAAAGAAAACCCCGAATTGTTTTCAACCTTGCAAAGAGTAGCAGATCATATAGACAACGTAGTCGAGATTGCCGGTATTGATCATGTGGGAATAGGGACGGATTTTGATGGCGTGGATAACGCCCTGCCTGAAGGATTGAAAGACGTTTCCCAATATCCAAACTTAATTGAAGAGTTACTGAAAAGGGGATATAGTGAAGGTGATATTGAAAAAATTTGCTATAAAAATGTATGGCGGGTGTGGAATGAAGTACAAAAAGTAGCAGGCCTTTTATAGTATAAACAAATAATAAGGATAAATTAATGAGAAGATCAGCTTTCATCAAACTTAACCAAAAGCGATGGACGGAATTTGAACGGCTTTTAAGCAATTCCAATCCCGACCCGGATGTTCTTGCTGATTTGTTTATACAAGTTACCGACGACCTCTCTTACAGTAATACTCAGTATCCTGACTCTGATACTACCCGGTATTTAAATGCATTGGCTTCTAAAATTCATTTGACTATCTATAAAAACAAAAAAGAAGAAAAAAGCAGGTTCAAGGCATTTTGGGTAACGGAACTTCCGTTAATTTTTTATAAATACAGGAAACAACTGCTTTATAGCTTATTGATTTTTACAATATCTGTGGCCATTGGTGCTTTATCGGCAGCCAATGATTCCACCTTTGTTCGATTAATACTCGGTGATTCTTATGTAGATATGACCTTAAATAACATTGAAAGTGGTGAGCCCATGGGTGTATATGGGGAACAGAGTAGTGGAAATATGTTTTTTACTATTACCTTCAACAATATTCTTGTTTCATTTATTGCTTTTGTATGGGGAGGTTTTTTAGGTAGTTTTCCTATGTTTATATTGTTATCTTTTGGCACCGGAATTATACTTTTTAGAAATGGGGTTATGCTGGGGGCTTTTCAATACTTTTTTGTGCAGCATAATTTATTTACCGAATCATTTTTAACTGTTTGGATTCATGGAACAATTGAAATCAGCTCCATTATCATTGCCGGAGCTGCAGGAATAATTGCAGGAAATTCCATTTTATTTCCCGGAACCTACAGTAGAATGACCTCTTTTAAAAGAGGTTTTAAAGACGGAACCAAAATTTTAATCGGACTGATACCGATGTTTGTAATTGCCGGATTTCTGGAGTCTTATGTAACAAGGCTTTATGATATGCCGAATTTATTAAAGTTAACTATTATACTTTTGTCGTTCGCAGGAATGCTTTGGTATGTGGTTTTATATCCTATTAAAATAAATAAGAAAAATGAATTACATTGAATTTAAAAAGACAAGGCAATTTGGAGATAAGATATCGGCTACTTTTGAATTTATAAAGCTGAATTTCAAACCTTTGTTTACAGTTCTTTTGAATATAGCAGGTCCTGCAATATTACTGTCTTCTGTAGTGTATGTAATGTTCCTGAATGAAATATCAGGATTGTTTTCAAATATACAGTCGGGTGTAGATTTTTTTACTTTCGATTTTGGACTGAAGATCTTTTTATATATGTTGTTAGTCTCAATAAGCTATCTTCTTTTGGTAGTTTCGGTATTGGAATACATAAACATCTATAATGAAAAGAAAGTATCGGATATTTCAGTGGCCGAAGTTTGGGATAGGGTAAGGAAAAGTTTTGTTCATGCATTCTTTGGCTCATTTTTTATTTTACTACTCTTTATAGTTTTAGGTGTTTTATCTTCAATGATTTTTGCTGTCATAGTTCAGGTGCCTGTTTTATCTGTTTTTGCTGTAATGGGTTTGATAATTTTCTTTATTTATCTTGTTGTTGCAGTATCATTATTCAATAATATTCTCATAAATGAGAGAAAGGGTGTAAGTGATTTTAATGAAATAATAGCAAGGTGTTTTTACTTAGTAAAGGGTAAATGGTGGAGCACTTTTGGTATCCTGATTATTTCAGGAATAATAGTAAACATATTAAGTACAGTTTTATCCATTCCTTTGGGTGCTTCCCAACTTACGGAGTTCTTTACAGCCATAAGAAATGGTGAAAGTAGTAATAGCGCAATGTATGATTACAGTTTGTGGGAATTGGTATATACAGGAATTGCTTTTATAGGTCAACAATTATTTTACGTAATTACGATAGTAGCCCTAAGTTTTCAATATTTTAATCTGGTGGAAAGACGTGAAGCTAAAGGGTTAGTGGAGCAAATAGGAGGAATTGAGTCAAATAGTGAGGACGCCCCAAAAAACAGAACATCCAAAGGTGATGAAGAAGAGCATTATTAAGTTTTTATTCATAAGTATTTTAAGCACGTTTTCTAATTTCGTGTTCGCTTTTCAGCATCAACTGTCGGATTCTACTTTAATTGAAACCAAGGGAAAACCGGTGGAGGTACTTGAAGAACTTCGTTCAGACTCACAGTTGGATTATCCTGGAGATGAAATGGAAAAAGGCGGTTTTTTTGGAACAATTCTGGCTTTTTTTGCCTTGTTTTTTCAATGGCTAAACGATTTATTTCAAACCTCGGTTGAGAATTTCGATAATATTTTAAATATCTTATATTTTCTGGCCACAATTATTATTTTGTTTTTGATCTATAAACTGGCAGGATCAAGATTTGCCTGGCTTTTAGGAAAAAAGGATAAGGGAACTTCTCTGGGCTTTTCTGTTTCAGAAGAAAATATACACATTATTGATTACGATAAAGAGATATTAAAAGCTATTAAAGAAAACGAATACAGAATAGCCATCCGTTTGGTCTATTTACGTTCTCTGAAGTTATTATCTGATAAAGATATTATCCATTGGCAAGAAGGTAAAACTGATTATGAATATCTGCTGGAAATGAAAGACGAAGGAATGAAATCCCACTTTGAAAAACTAAGTTTCCATTTCAATTACGTTTGGTACGGTCATTTTGAGGCCGGAAAAGCAGTATTTGAACAAGCTGAAGAGCAATACCATAAAATCTCCCAACATATTTAAATAGCAAGAGCATAAAAAGAAATATCTATATAGCGTTTATTGTACTTATCGTCCTTCTGTTAGCTGGAATGTTTTCCACTCAACAGAAAAGAATTAATTGGATAAGATACCTGTCAAGCAAATCTAAGCTTCCCTATGGAACGTATGCCTTGTCGGAATATCTACCCGAGTTGTATTCAGAGAGTGTAAAAAGCAGATCTACTTTTCGGGAATTACTTGATACCTTATCCATTCCGGAAAACTTTATAAGCATAAGTCAGAATTTTGAGCCAACAATATTGGACATTGAATTGATTTTGGAACGAGCATCTGAGGGCAGTAACTTCCTGATCAGTGCCCAAACTTTTGGCCAAACTTTTGCCGATACTTTAAATTTAAAAGGAAACTATGAATGGTCTGAAAGAATAACAGCCGAATACGAAAAGGAATTTATTTTTTCTATAAGTAACTTTTTTAAAGCCGATACCATACACATAAAACCTGAAAACCCCCATTTTACAGAAGCAGGAAACTTTGTAATTCGAAAAAATGACCAATTGGGGTATTTCAAAAGTATTGACACATTAAATACCAGGTTATTGGCCACAAATTCAGATAAAAAGGCACTGGCTATACACATTAAGAAAGGAAAAGGATCTATAATTTTGAGTTCATCGCCTTATCTGTTTACCAACATTTACTTTCTATACGGGGAAAATGAATCTTTTAGCCGTTATTTGATGTCGTACCTTCCGGGAAATAACATTCATTGGACAGAGTTTTATGAGGTGGGGAGAGGAGAGGCTCAATCGCCTTTACGGTATGTTTTAAACCAGCCTGCACTGAAATTTGCAATATACAGTACTCTTTTTTCTTTGCTTGTTTTTGTATTTTTTGAAGCCAAAAGACGGCAGCGGATTATTCCGGTAATTACCGCCCCCGTAAATGCTACTCTTCAATTTGTGAAAACCATTGGTAACTTATATTTCGAAAATAAAGGACATAAATCGGTAGCAGAAAAAAGGTATTTATTCTTTTTGGAGTTCATACGTACACGTTACTTTCTTGATACTAACCATCTGGACGATTCACTTGCAGAAAGATTACATAAAAAATCAGGAGTGTCCTTAAATCACATTAAAATAATCTTTAAAACCATTACCCATATCCAGGGACAATCTTCAATATCCAGCACTATATTGGAAAAATTGAGTAAGGATCTGGATTTATTTTACAATTACACGGATTAAAAAAATATGGAAGACAACGAAACCTATCAAAACAGAATAGACCTATCCCCATTGAAAGAAGGTATTGAAACCATAAAAAGAGAAGTGGGCAAAATCATTATTGGTCAGGAAAAAATGGTCGATCTAATCATCGCCGCAATTCTCACCGACGGCCACATATTGATAGAAGGGGTACCCGGGGTAGCAAAAACACTCACCAGCAGAATCATTGCCCGGTTGATAAAGGCTGATTTTTCAAGAATTCAATTTACCCCCGATTTAATGCCCTCTGATATTTTGGGCACTTCGGTATATAATATGAAAAACTCTGAGTTTGAGTTTAAGAAAGGACCTCTTTTTTCAAATATTATTTTAATTGATGAAATTAACCGTGCTCCTGCCAAAACACAAGCTGCATTGTTTGAGGTAATGGAAGAACGTCAAATCACTATTGAGGGGCATACCTACCCTATGAGTGCACCCTATATGGTTCTGGCAACGCAGAACCCTATTGATCAGGAAGGAACCTATCGGTTGCCCGAAGCTCAGCTCGATAGGTTTATGTTTAAAGTTTCCGTAAAATATCCGGGGTTGGAAGATGAAATCAATATTTTAAAACTTCATCATGAGGGAACCATAGCAGCAACTTTTGATGCTCTGGACTCTGTGATGGTTAAAGAAAAAATCAATGAGTACAGAAATCTGGTTTCGCAAATATTGGTGGAAGAACCTCTCCTTCGATATATTGCTACCCTTGTTTCAGAAACCCGTACCGATGAGTCTTTATATTTGGGAGGATCACCTCGTGCTTCTCTTGCCATTTTAAAAGGTTCAAAAGCACTGGCCGCTATGCGGGGAAGAGATTTTGTTACCCCCGATGATATTCAGGCAATAATTTACCCTGCATTGAGACATAGAATTATATTGACTCCTGAACGTGAAATGGAAGGAATCTCTCCCGATGAAATTATCAGACAAATAATCAAAAGAACAGAAGTTCCCAGATGATCCGGTTTTTACATACAGTATTTATCAAAAAACGGTTTTTTCAAATCATCATTGGAATCATAGTGTTGTTTGTTTTCAGTTACTTTCTGGAAATCCTTTTTCCTGTTACTAAGATTCTTCTTTTTACATTGATCTTAATAACCCTATTTGATTATTTCTTATTATATAAAGTAAAAAATGGAGTACATGGAGTCAGGTTTACCCCTGAAAAACTTTCCAATGGAGATGAAAATCCCCTCCGTATCTATCTGGAAAACAGATATGCTTTTAAAGCAGATATTGAAGTAATAGATGAAATTCCACATCAATTTCAGGTAAGGAATATCAGCTTTTCGTTGCAAATTCAATCCAGAGCCAATAAAAACATAGATTACACCCTCCGACCTGTTAAAAGGGGTGAGTACGACTTCGGGGCGGTTAATGTATTTGTTTCATCGCCCCTTGGGCTTGCCGCAAGGAGGTTCAAATTTTCAGAAAATAAGCTTGTTCCGGTGTACCCCAGTTATATCCAAATGCGGAAATACGAGTTGATGGCTATTTCCAATCAGTTAACGGAATATGGCATCAAAAAAATTCGCAGGATAGGACACAACATGGAGTTTGAACAGATCAAGGAATATGTGCAAGGCGATGATGTGCGCACTATTAACTGGAAAGCTACTGCAAGGAAGAACCAATTGATGGTCAATAATTTCCAAGACGAACGAAGCCAACAGGTCTACTGTCTTATCGATAAGGGAAGAATGATGCAAATGCCCTTTCGGGGAATGACTTTGCTCGATTACGCCATTAATGCAAGTCTTGTAATAAGTAATATAGCCATAAAAAAAGACGATAAAGCGGGTCTGATTACATTTCAACATAAAATAGGTGATGTTCTCCCTGCCGGAAAAAGGAACAATCAAATGTTCAGGATTCAGGAAACACTTTATAAACAAAAAACAGCCTTTAAAGAACCTGATTTCTCTAGACTATACGCCTTTGTAAAGAGTGCTATCAGGCAGAGGAGCTTACTGTTATTATTCACCAATTTTGAATCAAAAGTTTCTTTGGAAAGGCAATTACGATTCATTTCATCCCTCGCACGAAGTCACGTAGTTGTCGTTATATTTTTTGAAAACACTGAGTTGGATGATTTATTGAATAGTGAGGCTAAGACGGTCAAAGAAATCTATTACAAAGGGATAGCAGAGAAATTTGCCTATGAAAAACGCCTGGTTGTTAAAGAATTAAATATGCACGGAGTGCATACCATTCTTACCAAACCCGAAGATCTAACAGTTAATACCATTAATAAGTATTTGGAGTTGAAGGCGAGAGGGTTGATTTGAGGAGGAGGGGATTTGTGTATTTGGGGAGTTGAATGCAAGCAAATAGCAAATAGTCTACAAAATTGTTCACATTCCCCGGGCTTTACGAAACCTTTCGAAGGTTCGGAACCTTCGAAAGGTTCGTAAGATCGGGATTTTCAAACAAATTATTCGTTTATAAATGTTTATTTTTTTCGAATTGATACTATGCATTCACCCTCTCATAATACTTAGGACCGGATGGACATCCAGACCATGCAGAATGATTATCTGAAATGGGTAAGGCGTGTGACAAGGGGGATGATCCCCACTCAAAAACTTCACTATAGCCGGGTTATACATACACTAACTTGTCAGGCAAAAGTTCTTTTTCAGTGTTCGAACCATTTTTCAGTTAAACATAAAATGTCTTGCAAAAAAACGATGGCGTGTTGCCAAAATTACTCACTCCTTAACGTAGTTGCCGGATTACTATTCGCAGCACTTATTACTTTAATCCCCACGGTAAATACAGCCGCCAAAACCAACAACAAGGAAGATCCTATAAACACGAAAATACCCAGGTCTACATGATAAACCCATACACTTTCAAAAAGTCCAATAACCAACACATAACTCAATGCGGATCCCAACACCGAGGAAATTGTTAATATGAGAATAAAGGGTAAATTCAATTTGATAGCCACATTGCTTACAGTAGCACCCAACACTTTTCTTACTGCGATCTCTTTCATTCTTTTTATAATATTAAGAGACACCAGGGTATATAGCCCAGAGATAGCCAAAATAACAGCAATAGCACCCAAAAACGAAAACATCTTTACAATGTTGTTGTTGATCATCGCAATATTGCTTTTTTCTACATTCAAATATTCTCCGGTGTAAAGTAAATTGGGAAATAGATCTTTCCAGATGGCCTCTAGTTGTGTATTGGCCTGAACAACCTGGTCGGGGTTAGTATGAATGGTAAGATATTGGTAATTGTCTTTTTCGGC
>JAOUKG010000831.1 GCA_029882725.1 Cyclobacteriaceae bacterium | reverse complement strand
CATGCCGGTGTCGATAAAGCCCGGATTGCAGGTATCTCCATGGGTGGGGCCATTGCTCAGGAGTTGGTTTTGAACTATCCCGATCGGGTAATTTGTGCATTACTTATGAGTACGTGGCCAAAATTCAATAATTATGCAAAATCTGTTTATGGTAGTTTAAAGAAACTCAGGGTTACAAGTAAACCCGATCACTTTACAGAGTTAATTCAACTTTGGATCTACGCCTCTCCCTATTTTGAAACGAATCTGGAAGATTTAAGAGAGGGTCAGAAAAATGCACTGAACGACCCAAATCCTCAAAGCAGGGAAGGTTTTGAGGGGCAATTGGAAGCATGTGTAAGCCATGATACAGTAAGCAGGCTTCACGAAATAGATACTCCTGTATTAATAACGGTTGGCGATCTGGATATTTTTACCCCTCCGGAATTTTCCGATATACTTCATAATGAAATTAAAAATTCTGAATATGTTCACTTTGAAAAGGGAGGCCATGTTCACCATTGGGAGGATTTGGAACGTTTCAATCGTGTAACTACCGAATTTTTATTGAAAAATTAACAACTAAACCAATAAACAAGACTACCATTCAATTCAACGTATTATGACTAAGAATATAATTTACCTACTCATTGGCTTTTTGTTGTTTAATTGCCAGGGAAACAAAACGGAAAATCAAACCGATTTATCTTCTGAAGAAGTACAAGAAATTAATGATCCGGAACTATGGAAATCATATCAAGGTTCTGAAGGCGCTCCTGAAATCGTTCTTATTTCCGGTGACGAAGAATATCGATCGGAAGAAACATTGCCTCAATTAGCTAAAATATTAGCTGAACATCATGGATTCAATTGCACGGTGCTTTTTGCCCAGGATCCGGCTAAACCTGGTGTAGTAAATCCCAATTACGCAAACAGTATCCCCGGATTGGAAGCTCTTGAGTCTGCCGATTTAATGATCATAGCCACACGGTTCAGGGCACTGCCCGATAGCCAGATGGTTAAGATAGATAATTACTTGAAAAGTGGCAGGCCGGTTATTGGTCTGAGAACCGCTACTCATGCATTTAACTTTAAAGATTCAAAAATAGAGTCAGGGTATACACATTATGGTAATTATCATGAAAGTGACGATGAATGGAATGGTGGGTTTGGCAGATTGGTACTCGGGGAAAAATGGATTTCTCACCATGGTCATCACAAGCATCAAAGTACAAGAGGTATTTTTGCCGAAGACCAGGAAAACCACGCTATATTCAATGGAATAGATCCTGGTTCTGTTTGGGGACCTACAGATGTTTATGGCGTACGATTGCCCCTTTCGGGAGATGCTGTCCCTCTCTTATTGGGTCAGGTGACCAACAGAAAAGGAGAGTATGATGAAAACGATGTCTTATTTGGAATGCGAATAACAGATGATGAAGTAGCCGGTGAGGAAGAGCATGAGGGCAAAATGATTAACAAGAATAATCCAATGATGCCAGTGGCCTGGACCAAGAGTTATCAGCTCCCGAATGGAAAAAAAGGAAAAGTTTTTGCCACAACCATGGGCTCTTCAACCGATATGTTAACAGAAGGTACAAGAAGAATGGTGATAAACAGTGTGTTCTGGTGCTTGGATTTGGACGTTCCTGAAAAAGCCAATGTGGATTTGATTGGAGCCTATGAGCCCAGTGCTTATTCATTCAAAGAAGACAGTTTTTGGATTGAAAAAAAGATTGTAATTTCTGAAATAAAGTAATTTCGAAGATAATAATGAATATGCTTAAGTTACATAATGCTTTGTGGCCGGGAATTGTAGGCAAAGGAGATGGGGCTGATGAACCTGCTATTTCGCTGGATCGGTTGGTTTCTCTGACAAAAGAAGCCCAGATCAATGAAATTGGGTTTGATGGCATCGATTTTAATTTTATGGAACCTCATTTAAGTATCCATACCTCTGAAAAAGAACTTTTAACTTTCGCTGACAAGATTTCAGAAATGGGTTTGCATATAGGCTCGGTAGGTGCCCCCATCTGGGCTCCGGCGGGTGGCGGTTCTGCCATGGGAAGTGCATCCGAAAGAAAGCAGTTTGTTGAAATGGTGAGGAAAACTTGCGAAAATGCAGCAGTTTTAAATAAACATGGCGTTCGTCAATATGGAATTATACGAATTGATTCA
>JAOUKG010000830.1 GCA_029882725.1 Cyclobacteriaceae bacterium | reverse complement strand
ACTTCCGGAAAATTCGGAAGAGACGCTTATATGTACCAGCAATTCAAAATATTTATATTGGAATATAGCGCAACAGTTGGCACATCATACAATAAATGGCTGCAATATTCAGGTTGGAGACATATACGCATCGGGAACAATAAGTGGTCCTAAACCAGAAATGTTTGGTTCCATGTTGGAATTGGCCTGGAAAGGCACAAAGCCAATACAAATGAAGGACGGTTCACAAAGAGTTTTTATTAACGATAACGATACAATAACCATGAAGGGATATTGTAAAGGTTCCGGATACAGAATTGGATTTGGTGAAGTAAGTGGAAAAATACTACCGTCTCTTTCTACCTCCTAATCTAAATGGTTTTCTTTTAGTAGGTCGTGTTCCCGGAGGTCTCTTTTTAAAATTTTTCGTATTGAGAACATCACTTGGAATGTAGTATTCTAATTTCACAGAAAAGAATGCATAGGCGTCTTTTTTTCCTGGATTACCTCTGATATTACCAATGGCTCTTGGTTCGTAACCTAATTCTACCGACCTGTCTTGCAGGGCCAAAGCAATAGGATTGGTGAAATTTGCCGGATCTACATAAACAGTACTTACATCATCTAAATAATCAGTAAATGTTTTATGGTAACTAGCTTCGATATTTATTGTAAAGCTTGGTCCTGCTTTAAATTTCACTCCTGCCCCAACAGGAACAACTAAAGTGACAGGACTATAATAACGTCCCTCAGTTTTTAATTTTCTTAAGGAATATGTCTGGCCGTTATATTCGGCCTTTGGCTTAAAGAATGTCATGCCAACACCTCCAAACACATAAGGATTTATAGGAGGACGTTGATAGTACCTTGTTCCATTTTTTAGTATCTGATATATTCCAACAAAATTCACTTCCTGATTATTTGCTTTGAAGGAGAGGTTTCTTTCTATTGAATTTGTGAACTGCTTGTCTACGTCAGAACCTTTTAAACGATAATATTGAAACTCACTTCTGATTGAGAATTGTGGTCCTAATTCATAAATCAATCCAACACTGAAATTTAAGGTTGGATCAAAGATATCCTTTGGGTTGTTCAAATCACCAAAATAAGAGGATGTTCCAGCACCGCCAATTAATAAAAACCTTCTGTTGTACTTATTGTTAAAGAATGTTTGACTATAACCAGCCTCAACAAAAAAGCCTAAAATAAATATAAATAGAATAAATTTTTTCATCACGCTTAATCAGAATTAACTATAAAAGTAGTAAAACATATCTTCATCGAAAAGAAAGTTACTTAAAATATCCGCAATATTGTAAATAAATGATAAAATGTTAGAAATTTAGATGTTTACTTCCTATTATTTTATCTTAATGGTAAAAAGTATTCATTCCCTCTTTAGGTGATTGAAATATTATAAATTTGATTCTTTATATTCCTCCACAAACTTTAGTAACCAATATGTATCTTTGTATTTGAAAAAGATTTTAATACAGAGAAAGTATGGAAAAAAAACCAGATTTTGATGATATATATATGGAGTTGGCAGTAAACCTTGCTAAAAGGTCGCATTGTGTAAAAAGACATGTAGGTGCTGTATTGGCAAAAGATACCCGTATAATTTCTGTAGGGTATAATGGCCCACCTTCGGGAACCCATAATTGTGATGAAGAATTTGGTGAATTGGGATGCTCTAAAGATTCAAAAGGTTCTTGTAGTTTGGCAATTCATGCGGAACACAATGCCATTTTGTTTGCTGTGAAAAATAAAACCAGTGTTGAAGATTCAACTTTATATGTAACATTGTCTCCATGTATTGCATGTGCAAGGATTATCTTTTCAATGGGTATAAATAGGGTAGTCTATTTGAATTCATATGCTGCATACAAGGGATTAAAGGAAGATGAGGGTATTGTTTTTCTTCAAAAATTTGGAGTTGAAACTCTTAAATATCAAGGAAGTCTTTCCAATGTTACGCATATGAATTAAATAGTTATTTGGATTAATTTACACATGTAAGGGATGACTAAAATTTAGTGAAAATTTGATTGGATATAAAATAGTCGTTTTGTACCTTATACATATCAAATAAATGTCAACCAAATCCAAAAAGACATGATAGCGCAACCATCTGAGAAAGAGAAATTACAGGAAATCCTTTACCATTATTCAAATTGTATTAC
>JAOUKG010000829.1 GCA_029882725.1 Cyclobacteriaceae bacterium | reverse complement strand
CGGGTTCAGTATTATAAAACAGCTCAAGCACTTCCCCCAGCACTACCATAATGAGATATATAAACCGAAATAGATTTGTACGGGGAAATTCAAGTGCTTCTTCACAGGGCGGTGGTCAGGTATCTGTTTATTCAGAGGTAATTAAACTTACCCAATTCTTTGATATTATTCAGGTAATAAACCCAACTACCATTCAAATCGCCTTTAATCAACCGGCCATTTTCCCATCAGGGCAAATAGTTGCCATAGATGGCTCAATCGGGGGTATTACACCAACCAATAATGACGGCATATTTGAAGTAGATTATTCCTTAGCCGTATTCGGAGCGAACTTAATGAATGTAACATTCAAGGAAGCGAACCTACTAACCGGATTAATTGAATATGGTCTCGTTCATATTAGAACCTCCATACCAGTACAACATAACCTTGATACCGAGGACGTAGCTTATCGCTTAAAGAATGTTGCCACAGGTGCTACAACATTTGTCAATGATGATAGCTCTGATAGAAACATTCTGTTATTAAAACCGCAAGTACCGGTTTTGGGAGATTTTAGGATTAGCATATTCGGACAAAAAACATGACATGGACTTTTTAAGCGCATTAGAAATACCGATCATTAGAACACCGGCAACACCTCCTGGGAAAGGCAGGATGAGCATATATTTTAAGAGAGATGGATTGCTCTATAAGATGGATTCAGATGGTATCGAATCACAAATTGAAGAAATAAGTATCATAGATTCAAGTGTTGTTCAACTTACCAACAATTCAGGAGGCAAATTAGAGCCTGGTAATATAGTGGTAGTGGATAGCTCACAACCATTATCCGTAAAAACAATCGGACTTGCATTTGATATAGGTGTAATTGGTGTAGTAAAGACTGGTGGAAATCAAGGAGAGCTTGTTGGGGTTCAGGTTTCAGGTATTTGTGATGTCCTTGTTAGCCAACCTTTCCCAGCCGATGTTGCAAGTTTTGTTTACACCGGATTTGATTTGGGGAAAGCGTGGGTTACTCCTTCATCATTTGCAGGTGCTATTGGCCGAGCTTTGACATCTCTCGCCCCAGGAGTGAATGGATCAGTAAAAGTATTACTGGCAGGAGGGTTGACAGAATTAAACTAAAAATTATATGCTATGAAAATAACGATTGACATGATAGTCATTAGAACCGAAAGCAAAGTCAAAAAACTCTATGTTCAATGCCGATTGAATAATATAAATCAGCCATCTCTCGTATTCACAGAATCAGAATTGGCAGACGATAGCTCTGATAAAGAAGTGAAACAAGCAGTCAGAGATTATATAAATCCCTTAATCATAGCACCTAATTAACTAACCAGGGATTCCTCCCTGCATAATGCACAAAAGAACGGTATATCTTTTATTGAAAATGCACATAACTCGCACGTACAATAAGATCAACCAGGCCAGTGGCATCAGTAGTAATCTAAATTTTCCCATAGCTATTCCTCCAAATTCAGGGTTTGTTTTAATAGTTCAAGCAAGACAATACTGCCTTCCATTTTCTCTTTTTCCATCAACTCTACCGGAGCATCTGCCTGAACCTGTACAACCTGAATAATAGCTTTTTGAAGGTCTTTCAAAGCCTCATTGGGTGCAGGGTGGACAAACTCAATGGTGAGTGAGTTTTCATTGATTTTTACCATAATCATTTGGTTTTAACCACCCCACAAAAAAAGAGGGGCGGGACATTTTACTTGCCTGCCAGAGAGGTATTGGAATACCCGCACAACAAAACAAGAAAAGCCCACCCCAAAAGGTGAGCGCTCCACTTGTCATTCCTGTTGTGCTTAAATTTCCAATTTTCTCTGGCACGGAATTACAGCGTAAACGCCTTGATAATATGTTTCTACTTATTTTTTACTTCAAATTTTCGTTCAATTTTTGTTTTACAAAGATACGGTTCAAAATTTAATTTCTTGGTCAAACTAAACTTAAAAGAACACGAATTTTATTTTTTCAACCGGACTATCATTTGGCCGGTATTAAACAGCCTGGCTGTTTAATACGGGGGGCATAATAACTCTTTCTGGGATTCGTAGTCTCTCCACGCTTATGCACTATTCTTAGTTCAGACGTGTTTTCTTCGTCCGTAAAGGGATAGGCCTCGTTCGTGTGATATGTGAGTTTTAATGCACC
>JAOUKG010000069.1 GCA_029882725.1 Cyclobacteriaceae bacterium | reverse complement strand
CCTACGAACTTATAAAGTTATTAAAACCTGACTTTTTGGTGAAAGGAAATGACTATTTGTCAGAAAATATCATTGGCTCAGAAATTGTCAGAAAGTCAGGAGGTAGTGTCGAAACAATTCCTTTAGTAAATGGATATTCGACTTCTGCCATTATTAAAAAAATTAAAGAAAACTAAATGTAAATAATATGATTTTAATTATTGGTATATTTTTCATGTTACTGAGTTGGATGATTAGTTCACGTTTGAAGAGTAAATTCAAAAAATACAGTCAAACGCCACTTCAATCGGGGTTGTCGGGAGCTGAAGTTGCAAAGTTAATGTTGGCTGATAGTGGTATCCATGATGTGAAAGTCATTTCAGTTCAGGGGGAACTTACTGACCATTATAACCCCGGCAACAAAACCATAAACCTGAGTGAAGCCGTTTATCACGGAAGAAATGCCGCGGCAACGGCTGTAGCAGCTCATGAAACAGGACATGCAGTACAACACGCAAAGGCATATAGTATGTTGGAGTTGAGGTCTGCACTTGTTCCTATGCAGAATGTCAGTGCAAAAGTGATGAATGTAATATTTATGATGATGATTTTTGGTGGTTTTATGCTTCCAACTATGATTCCCTGGAATCTGGCTCTAATCATAATAATTGGTTGTTATAGCATATTCACTTTATTTGCATTTATTACACTTCCTGTGGAGTTTGATGCCAGTAAGAGAGCCTTAAACTGGATTTCTGAAAGAGGTATTGTTACTTCTTCGGAACACTCTATGGCCAAAGACGCTTTAAAATGGGCTGCAATGACTTATGTAGTTGCTGCAATTGGTGCGTTGGTTACTTTGATGTATTATGTAATGATGTTTATGGGGGGGGATGATTAATTGATAATTGATAATTGATTAATAAAAAAGCCGCCCCGAATGGGGGCGGCTTTTTTTTGGGCAACCGTGAAGGTGGCCCCTACTCTTGGTTCACGGTAGGGGCAACCGTGAAGGTAGCTCTTACATTATACACGTACGTTACGCAGGTATTCTGCACCTGCCTTTGCGCAGTCTATAGGAGTTGTGTTTGCATATTTTTCTTGCTCCAGGATATAATATTTCATTCCATTCGCTTCTGCTGCTTTTAAAATCGGGTCAAAATCAATTGATCCTTCTCCAAGAATACATGAAGCATCACCTTCTCCGGCTGGGGCATTTTTTTCACGATCTTTAACATGACAGAGAGTGAATCTACCTGAGTGTTTCTCCATCCAGGCAATAGGATCTGCATTGGCGGTAACCACCCAGAAAATATCCATTTCAAAATCAACAAGCTCAGGATCTGTATTATTCATCATCACTTCCTGTGGCATTTGCCCCTCAAGTTCTTCAAAAGAATAACCATGGTTGTGATATGCAAATCGCAAACCATTGGATTTACACACTTCTCCTAATTGGTTAAATTGATCAGCATATTTTTTATAGTCCTCAATAGATTTCTGAGGTCCAATCCAGGGCGAAATAAGATATTTGGCACCCACTTCAGCCGCTTCAGCGGCTTTACGTTCAAAGTCTTTGTTTGTGTCGCAGTGACTTGACACAAAATTTAAACCCTGATCGTCAAGGAACTTTTTAAAGTCTGTGTGAGGCATTCCCCACCATAAACCCATGTCACCCTCATAACCCTCTAGCTGCTTATAACCCATATTTGCTATTTGTGTCATTACTCCTTTAGGGTCGGCGGGTAAGATATCCCTCATTGTGTAGAGTTGGATTCCAAATTGGTCAAGACTTTTACCTTCTACTGTTTCGGGCAAAACAGTAGCAAGTGTATCTGCTGATTCCGAAGAACCTTCGCTGGAAGGCTTGCATCCTAAACCCATTAACAATAGTCCGGAAGCCGAAAGCCCACTATATTTTAGAAATAATCGCCTGTTTTTTGTCATAATAAACTATTTAAATATATATACGAATCAATATACAATTAAGTGAATTTGTAACTTGTTTCAAAGGTTTTTTACACTGGTGTATTATGTTCCTTAAAAATGAGATTTTGTATTTCCGCGTAGCGCTCAATTAAATCCAAATTCAATTCCCTTTAGAAAGAGTTAAAAAGCAGGAATTACTTATGGTTTACAATTCATATAATAGAGATAGAGATAGAAGTATCATGAGCTAGGACCAAAGGTGCCTCCATACCAATTCTGTTTGGGAGTAATTCTTTTTAAGTTTTGATAATATATTCTAGAACAAGTAACTCAGACAAAAAACAGTTCTCAATCTTCAGGTTTATCCAAAAATTTAGGGTCTATTTGTTTGGAAGGAGAAATTCCTAATTTCCTCAGGCGTTCTGTTCGACTTATCAAATTTCCTTTTCCTTCAGAGAGTTTTTTGATAGCATCGTCATAGGCCTTTTGAGACCCATTAATTTGTTTTCCGATAAGAAGAAGGTCATCGGTAAATCCAACAAAT
The DNA here is from genome assembly GCA_029882725.1 of Cyclobacteriaceae bacterium. Lineage (GTDB taxonomy): Bacteria > Bacteroidota > Bacteroidia > Cytophagales > Cyclobacteriaceae > JAHEMU01. The sequence goes on along the minus strand of JAOUKG010000069.1, from coordinate 6,266 downwards.
TTATCGTATAGATCACTACTTTGCCGTGCAATTTCCAAGGCATTCCTGTTTTGGTATTCATTCTTCCAAATATTAGCAATGGTGCGAAGGGTTGCCAACAAGGTTGTAGGTGAAACTAAAATTATGTTTTTTGTATAGGCATCCAAATACAACGATTCATCTGTGGAAACAGCCATACTGAAGGCAGGTTCAATAGGTATAAACATCAACACAAAGTCCAGTCCCTTAATACCATAAAGAGATTGATAGTTCTTCTCACTTAGATTTTTCATGTGAGTGCGCACAGAATTAAGATGTGCTTTATGCTGTATTTGTTTTCCCGTATTATCTTCACCATTTACAAATTGCTCATAGGCAATCAAACTTACCTTGGAGTCTACTACGATATTTTTATTATCAGGGAGATTAATAATAACATCGGGTTGTAATCTTTTCCCTTCCTGAGTATTGAAGGAATCCTGAACGGAATATTCCCTCCCCTTTTCGAGTCCTGAACTTTCTAAAATCCTTTCAAGAATAACTTCTCCCCAATTTCCCTGAGCTTTACTGTCTCCTTTTAACGCCTTGGTCAGATTTTCAGCTTCTTTTGTGATTTTTATATTAAGCTCTTTTAACCCTGATATCTGTTCCCTCAGTGCGGAATTACGGGCAATACTTTCCTTACTCGTTTCTTCTACTTTCTTTTCAAAGGAAGATATTCTTTCTCCCAATGGGTTCAAAATATCGAGGATATTCTGTTTATTCTGATCTGTAAACTTTTTACTTTTCTCTTCAAAAATCTGATTGGCAAGATTTTTAAACTCCAATGAGAACTTTTCCTGAATAACCTGTATCTCTTTTTTCTGTTCAAATAACTTTTCCTGAAGGTTTTTCACTTCCATTTCCCGGCCAGCTACCTGCCTGTTGAGGTCAATATTAGTACGACGCTCTTTTTCCAAATCGGTTTCCACCTTGATAACTTTATCTTTCCACTCAATAATGGCATCTTTAAGAACCTGCTCTTTTATCCCCTCATTATCATTTCCAAAACCCCCATTGGATTTAAAGTAAAAATAGGAAGCAACGCCCCCTATTATAATTCCGGTAATTAGATAAAGATATTCCATGATGTTGAATTCAAATGAAATAATTTATTGTAGGTATGAAATTCCTGGGGCGCGATTGTGGAGTGCTATTGTGAAGGGCGCAAAGCATTACCGTGGAGACGCAAAACATTGCGCCCCCACGGTAATAATTATTATTTTTTGTTGAATTGGTCAAATTTGGAAGGGGAATTTACCCTTGGGAATGTATTGTTATCTGTTTCGGTATCTGCTGTTTCCTTATCAGGGTCTAAAACTATATTCACTACTTCCTTCTCAAAGCTGAAAACTTTCGAAACTTCACTTTCATTTAACCTCCAGATTTCTGCTGGTACTTTTATTCTTTCTTTAGTTCCATCTTTAAAGGTAAACTCAACAATAAGAGGCATTACCAACCCGCCTGTATTGGCGAATTTAATTTCATAAAAGTTTTTACTGGCTAACTTTTTAATAATAGCTTTATCATCAAGTCGATTATTAAATTCTCTGTAAGCACTTGGGGGTGTTTCAGATAAATTAAAGAGTTGTGGCCCGTTACTAAAATCGGTGGGTGCATCTCCAGTTTTTTCTCCTCCACCCGAAGCTGTTACATTTTTGGCAGTTACTCTACCTTCCAACTTTTCTTCTTCAGTTCTAACCTTGAACCATTTTACTTCAGAAACTTCAATGTCTACATGATCGGTAGTATAAAACCACCCTTTCCAGAACCAATCAAGATCAACACCACTGGCATCTTCCATAGTTCGGAAAAAATCAGCAGGTTTAGGACTTTTAAATGCCCATCTGTCTGCATATGTTTTGAAAGCCATGTCAAACAGCTCAGGCCCCATGATGGTTTCCCTTAATATCGATAGCGCAGTGGCAGGTTTCGCATAGGCATTATTTCCAAACTGAAGAATTTGCTCTGAATTGGTCATAATAGGACGAATAAACAATTTGTCGCCTTTCATATAACTTGTAATTTCTGAAGGAACACCTCTTCGATTGGGGAAATCGGGGTATCTTTCTACCTGGGTTCTGTATTGAACAAAAGTATTTAGTCCTTCATCCATCCAGGTCCATTGTCTTTCATCGGAATTAATGATCATAGGGAAGAAGTTATGCCCTACTTCATGAATTACAACACCAATCATTCCCCATTTAATTCTGTCTGTAATTTTTCCGTTTGCATCCTGACGACCAAAGTTGAAACAGATCATGGGATATTCCATTCCGATAGAAGCTGCGTTCACTGAGATCGCAACAGGATAAGGGTAGTCGATTGTATATTTAGAATAAATCTCCAAAGTATTTTTCACCGCCTTAGTAGATTCTTGTTCCCATAAAGGATTACCTTCTTTGGGATAGTAGCTCATAGCAAGAGGAGTATGGCTTCCCACTTTTACTGCCTGGGCATCCCAGATAAATTTTCTTGAGGAAGCAAAAGCAAAGTCACGAACATTATCTGCTTTAAATTTCCATGTAGTCATTTTTTTTGACTTGGACTTCTCTTTTTTAATAGCCTCTTTTTCAGTTACAATAATAACCGTCTTGTCGAAACTGGATTTTGCTTCCTGAAACCTTTTAATTTCATCAGAGGTCAAAACATCTGAAGGGTTTTGTAGTTCGCCGGTAGATGCTACAATGTGATCGGCAGGTACAGTGATATTTACTTCAAAATCTCCGAATGAAAGGGTAAACTCACCCTGGCCTAAGAACTGTTTGTTTTGCCATCCTTCATAATCATCGTAAACGGCCATTCGAGGATAAAACTGGGCTATGGTAAACAAGTAATTATCGTCTTTTGGGAAATACTCATAACCACTTCTTCCTCCGTCGGTCATACGGTCATTGATGTTATACCACCAGGACACGTTAAATTCAAAGATATCACCAGGCTTCATAGGACTGGGCAGGTCAATTCGCATCATGGTTTTATTAATAACATACTTCAAATTATTCCCTTTGGTATCTGTTAATGAGGTAATTTTAAATCCACCGTCAAAGTCATCGAAGGCACCCAGACTTCCTGCAGATTTAGTTGTCATATTATCTTTAACAGTACTTCTATCAGTTAAGGGTGTTTCGCTATCTCTGGCACGCATATTCTGATCCAACTGCACCCAAAGGTAACTCAACGCTTCCGGGGAGTTGTTGTGGTAGGTTACTGTTTCTGAACCTTTGACTTGTTGTTTAGCTTCATCCAGCGTTACATCTATTTTATAATCGGCCTGTTGCTGCCAATATTTTGGTCCCGGGGCACCTGAGCCCGTACGATACTCATTTGGAGTAGGTAAAATAGGCCCTAATTGTTCAAATTTTTGTTCCCACTGCTGCGCATTAACATTTGTAACCGTTGCAAATAATAATGCAAAAAACAGGATACCATAGCATTTTTTAAATTTCATAATTACCAGAATTTATTTTGAATCATAAGTAAAATTGCAATACCCGCTCCCAAGGAAGAGATTACGAGCCGCCAATCACGCCTGCTGGCTTTAAATACATCTACAAACAAAAAACTTACCAAAAGGAAAGCCATAACAATAACTATTTGCCCAACTTCCAGCCCAAGGTTAAAACCAAGGAGCTTAATAGCGAAATCATCATTTTTTCCCAATAGCCCACGTAAACTATTCGAGAATCCCAACCCATGAATAAGCCCGAAAAATAATGCAAGGTAATAATTGACATTTACTTTCATTTTACTTCTGTCGCCCAAGAAAATATTACTTAGAGCAGTTATGAAAATGGTAAGGGGAATCAGGAATTCCACTAAACTGGAATTGACCTTGATTACCTGAAAAGTTGCCAACCCAAGGGTAATGGTGTGTCCTATTGTAAATGCCGTTACCAATATGAGCACCTTTTTCCAGTCACTCATTAAATATATGGCACAAAGTATGATGATGAATATGATATGATCTAAACCGGCAAGAGCAAGGATGTGTTCCAGGCCCAAGTCGAAATATATATTAAATACAGACATACTTTGACAAATTTTGATTGCAAGTATAGAGTATTCGTGTCATTTTTGGTATTAAATTTAAAAAAATGAAAACTATTTTTCTTTTAGCGGTTTTAAATTCGTTGTCAATTAATTTTCATCCAATGCACATTTCAGTTTGCGAGATGGAGTACGACGAAACAAGACATGCCCTGGAAATAACCCAACGAGTATTTTTGGATGATCTGGAAAAAGAGATCAGAGATGAAATACATAACGCTGAACTAATAATCACCGATTTATCGAAAAAAGATACAGACCTGATTTTAAAAGCCTATATAAAGAGGCACATAAATATTTTCGTAGAGAAAAAAGAAAAGACCGTGCGATACGTTGGTCATGAAATAGACCGGGATGCCGTTTTTATCTATTTTGAAGTTGTTGAAGTAGTCTCACCCAAAATTATTGGAATCAAAAATGATGTGTTGTTAGGTACTTTCGAAGATCAGGTCAATCTGGTGCATATTGAAAAGGGCGGTAAATTACAGAGTTTGAAATTAGAGGGTGAAGAAGATATGGGGGAGGTTATTTTTAATTGATAATTGATAATTGATAATTGATAATTGATAATGGATAATGGATAATGGATAATGGATAATTATTCATCATCAGGATGGATTGAAATGATTTTTGCAATACCTACATGAGTATAAAATATATTATTGGAATGCATAATGCTAGTTTCCAAATATATTTTTTTGATTTGTAGACCAATAGTTATGGTTTGGCTTCTAAAATTATGAGGAATTCCATAGTCTCTATGTTCAAATTCACGCATATACATTTTATAAAAGCTATACCTTGGTGTTATTACCATGTTCGCTTCATCTCCCAGCTTAAAGGAAACAGGCAAAAAAACATCTCCATTTAGTGCTGAATTACTCGTTTTATCCAATGCAGAGGCTGTCCAATCCCAACCAAATAATCGTATACTGTCTTTGGAAACCACAAAGCCTAAATCAGTACCCAATGCCATATTAACTTTTGACTCGGCAGGAAAAAAACTATATTGAAAACCGCCACGCAAACCAATGCCTCCCAAAATTTTAGGAAAGTGAAGTGCCACTCTAACATCGGCCTGCTTAGAAACTCCAATCTGCGCTCCCAATGCTAAAATAGGGGCTACTGAAATTTTTTCTGTATAGTATACCCTGCCATCAATTACAGAAACTGAATCTACCTTTGGTTGAATACCCGATGCTAATCCCACATATCCTCTGGCTGTACCTTTCCCGAAAGGAACCGGATTATTTACATAAAAATTATTTGAAACAGTGCAGGAAAAAAGAAAAACAGAGATTCCTAAACACCACAAAATTTTAGTTGAATACAAGCATGCATTTCCTAAGCCTCCCATTTTATAATTTTGTTTAAGTTGATTTGAACCCACTATTCGGTAACAGAAAACTTCTTCAAGGTTAAATCTTCTGCATAATTTTGGGCTAAAAACTGTAATAATATAGGCCTAAAGAATTAAAAACACAAATTGAAACTATCTAGTTAGAGGGAAGCTTTTAAATACTTCCCATATTTTACCATTATGTTTTAGAAGGGAAAAACTATTTACTTCCCAAGAGGCTGAAAAAGAGGTGTTTTTAAATATTTCCCAAGCTTTTTTAAACATTTCCTTTCGCAAATCCCTAAAAGCGACAGTCATGTGGGGGGTAAATCCTCGATTTTTATAATCGGCATTTAATATATTGAGGGAAGACATACTTACAACTATGGCATTCCAAAGGTTTCGAAGGTCTTCATTTTGGACTAAATCTATATAAATTACTCTGGGAACAAAGGCTTTAAAGTCTTTCAGTTCAATTTGAAAGGGCTCCACACTGACTTTTTCAAGTGTAGAAATCAACTTATCCTCACGATCCTCACGCCATTTAAAAGGCATGTGGAGCGTAATGTGAGGGGGAGAGTTCAGCGAGGCTTTCGATTGATAATCTTCCTCTATATTTTTCTTTATATTCCATACTTCATCATATATGGGTTGCGGTGGAATAACCGCTAAAAAATAGAGTTGTTGGCTGTACTTTTGCATTAAGACAAAGATAGGATTTATGTTTTGAATTTGTGTAGGAGCTCAATTCTTGAGGGGGATTTTATTGGGCCAAACTCTTGGAGAAGACAGATCGTGGTGTACAATTATTTTGTTTGTGTTTATTTTAAATTTGTTAGAGGCACCGGACGGTTACGAG
>JAOUKG010000827.1 GCA_029882725.1 Cyclobacteriaceae bacterium | reverse complement strand
CATGTAAGAGTAAGTGATCTGCGTGCATGGAATAACCTCTCCGGGGATATGATTCGGGTAGGTCAAAGGCTTGATATTTGGTTGAAACCCGGTGCATATAAACCAAAAACTGCTGTTGCTTCGGCTAAACCAACTGTTAAAGCCCCTCAGGTTACTACTGAAAACGGTGATAAACTGTATATCGTCCAACCTGGAGATACTCTATGGGAAATCAGTAAAAAATTCCAAGGCCTTACCATTGAAAAAATCAAACAACTCAATAGCCTGAATACTGACGAAATAAAACCAGGGCAGAAATTAAAAATCGGTTAATTGTGACATTTACCTATTGAATAGGTTACTTAATAAAAAACTAAAATTTTATTATGCGAAAAATTAATTTATTGATATTAAGTATTGTTTCTATCATTCTTTTCAATTGCTCAAATGAAGGACAAGAAAGAAGTACTGCGCTTTTGCCCCTATCCGTTGGAGCTCCCGGAGAACTTTTTTTAGTGATGGATTCCACTCAGTGGAAAGGTGAATTGGGAACAGAAGTTAGAAAAGTTTTCATGAAAGAAATGGAAGGTATTCCCCGTGAAGAACAAATCTTTACCGTAAGATATATAAAACCAGAAAGAATGACAAACTCTCTAAGGCAAGTGTCTAATTTGGTTTATGTAACTTCTTTTGATGTAAAGGGACGGGGAGCCCGGGTAATTCAGGGGTACTTTACACCGGAATCACGAGAAAAAATCATGGGTAATGAAAATTACTTTTTAACAACTTCTACCGATCTATATGCACGGGATCAATCAGTAATGTATCTTTTTGGTAAAAATGAAGAAACTCTCATTAAAAACCTTAAGGAAAACTCCACACAAATCATCAATCATTTCAACCGAAAAGAGCGTGAACGTATGGAAAAAAAGATTTTCTCAAGAACTGAAAAAGGAATTGAAACCTCTCTTTCCAAAGACTTTGGAATCAAACTCAAAATCCCCGCGGGTTATCAGTTGGCTTTGAAAAAGGAAAACTTCGTTTGGATACGTCAAATAGATAATTTAATTGATAAAAATTTAATAATCTATTACGAAGATTATACGGATTTTGAACAATTTGAAAACTCACGCATAATAAAAAAGAGAGATGCTATTTGTAAAAAATACATCTATGAAGATAAAGACACTATGCCTGATAGTTATGTTATAACAGAAACCGAAGTGCCTTTTATTCCTGTAGTTAGTCATCAGGTAAATCTTAATGGCAAATATGCGGTCGAAACCAGGGGCCTTTGGAGAACCTATAATAAATCCATGGGTGGGCCTTTTCTTGGTATAACAGTAGTTGATGAAACTAAAAACAGGCTTTACTACCTCGAGGGTTTTATCTTTAGTCCCGGAGAAAATCAAAGAGAGGTAATTCGCGAAATTGAAACAATATTGAACACTTTTAAAACCACGAGTAAATCTGTTAAACAGAAATAACTTTTTTTTCAAGTGATATCATATTTATTAACTAATTTTAATATTTAAATTTTCTTGGATTAATAAATCTATGGCTATAAAAATAAGAGATGAGGATGCCCTATCCTACCACGAAAAAGATCAACCGGGCAAAATAGAGGTTGTTCCCTCAAAAGTACTCAATACTCAATACGATTTAGCTCTTGCCTACTCTCCTGGAGTAGCGGTACCCTGCTTAGCTATTGAAAAAAATATAGAAGATGTATATCGATATACTTCCAAAGGGAATTTGGTAGGTGTTATAACCAATGGTACAGCGGTATTAGGGCTGGGTGATATTGGCCCGGAAGCTTCAAAACCTGTGATGGAAGGTAAAGGTGTTCTCTTCAAAAAATTTGCGGGTATCGATGTTTTTGATATTGAAATAAATGAAAAAGATCCAAAGAAATTTATTGAAATTGTCAAGTCTTTGGAACCTACATTTGGTGGAATAAATCTGGAGGATATCAAAGCACCTGAATGTTTTGAAATTGAGACCGAATTAAAAGAACAATTGAATATACCGGTCATGCATGATGACCAACATGGTACAGCCATTATATCGGCTGCTGCTCTTCTCAATGCTTTGGAAATTACCAACAAAAAAATTGAAGAAATAGCCATCGTTGTAAATGGCGCCGGAGCTGCAGCAATAGCCTGTTCAAGTATATACATTTCCCTGGGG
>JAOUKG010000828.1 GCA_029882725.1 Cyclobacteriaceae bacterium | reverse complement strand
TTGGTTGTCCCTTTCCCCTTCTTTTTTCTGTAATCTTTAATAAGTTTGGCGGGTAGATTTCCAATTTCCCCGGAAAACATTAATCCGGAAAAGCCCTTTAATACCTCCTCAAATTTAGGAGAAAGAACATCTACTTCTTCCAGTGCTTTTTTTATCAGTGTATTTTTATAAACTTTATAATCAACACCTTTACCATAACACATTCTTCTAAATTCGTTGGTATCTGCTACAGACATCCCACCACCATCCATGATATAGAATGTCTGGTTTGATTGGAACTTTTGTTTAAGTTCTTCAATCAACGCTACCTTTTCTTGCTTTTTCATTATTGATATATTTTTATTCCTAGACCTGATTAAATCCCAGGAATAGAACTTTTATCTATACTTATTGATCTACTCATTGTCGTTGATAAGGAAATACTTTTAAAGTAAGTTCCTTTAGACGATGCTGGCTTAAGCTTAGAAATGATTTGGATCAATTCTTTTGCATTATCAGCAATTTTATCTGGCGTAAATGAGGATTTTCCAATACTTGTATGAATGATACCGGTTTTATCAACTTTAAAGTCGATCTTACCAGCTTTTACTTCATTTACAGCTTTAGCTACATCAAGTGTAACAGTACCAGACTTAGGATTAGGCATAAGTCCTCGAGGTCCTAATACCCTACCTAATTTACCTACTTTAGCCATTACAGTTGGCATAGTAATTATTACATCAATATCTACCCAGCCCCCTTCAATTTTCTTGATATAATCGTCTAAACCAACGTGGTCTGCACCTGCATCTTTAGCATCTTGCTCCTTATCGGGAGTACAAAGTACTAATACACGAACATCTTTACCTGTACCATGCGGAAGTGTGGCAATGCCTCTAACCATTTGGTCAGCTTTTCGAGGGTCAACGCCTAATCGAACAGCAACATCCACACTAGCATCGAACTTGGTGAATGATATTTCTTTAAGCAAAGCAGTAGCATCTTCAAGAGTATACTCTCTATTTTCTACTTTGGCATTACTTAATTTTTGATTTTTTGTAAGTTTTCCCATGTTTGAAATCCCTAATTTTTCCAGGGAGCTGCCCCAGTAACATTTATACCCATACTTCTGGCTGTGCCAGCTACCATTTTCATGGCCGATTCCACTGTAAAAGCGTTCAAATCGGTCATTTTGGTTTCCGCAATAGCCTTAATCTGATCCCAGTTTACGGAACCTATTTTAATTCTATTGGGTTCAGCAGAACCACTTTTCTTTTTTGAGGCCTCCAAAAGCATTACTGCAGCAGGAGGTGTTTTTATCACAAAATCAAATGATTTGTCCGTGTAAATTGTAAGCAATACCGGTACAACCTGTCCTTGCTTATCCTGTGTACGAGCATTAAACTGCTTGCAAAAGTCCATTATATTTAGACCTTTACTACCCAATGCTGGTCCAACAGGAGGGGAAGGGTTCGCCTGTCCGCCCTTTACTTGTAGTTTTAAATAACCACTTATTTCTTTAGCCATCCTTAATCTAATTTTTCAACTTGCATATAATTCAATTCAACAGGAGTATTCCTGCCGAAAATTTTCACCATAACATTAAGTTTCTTCCGCTCCTCAAACACTTCCTCGACGGTACCCTGGAAGCCGCTAAAAGGGCCGTCCATCACTTTCACGGGTTCACCTACTATATATGGTGTATCTAATTTTTCTTCCATTTCATCTACTTCTTCCACTTTACCAAGGATTCTGTTAATTTCAGATTGCCTCAGCGGAACGGGTACTTTAGATGAGCCCGAACTATTATTTCCAAGAAAACCAATTACTCCCGGAATACTAGTTATAATATGACTTGCTTCTCCATTCGACAAGTCGGCAGAAACGAGAACATAACCAGGGAAAAAATTTCTTTCCCTAACCCTTTTCTTCCCATTTCTCATTTCATAGACTTTTTCGGAAGGTATTAATACCTCAGGAATGAATTCTTCAAGTTTTTCTCTTTCGATTTCATTTTCAAGGTAATTTTTCACCTTTTTTTCCTGGCCACTGACCACCCTTAAAACGTACCAATTATGTTCAGGCATTTTCCAGTCTATTAAAATGTATTATAAAACCACTCCATTGAATTATTAAAGGCGAGGTCAATCACACCGATTATCATTGCAAATATGAGAGAAGCAACGAGAA
>JAOUKG010000825.1 GCA_029882725.1 Cyclobacteriaceae bacterium | reverse complement strand
CCAGCATTTGCACAACAGTAGCCATTGGCACTCTACTTATCTTGCCATTAATCATTACCCTTACCCCTGATTTTCCCATAAGTGACAAACCTCCATTTTGTCTATCAACATTAACTCCGGGTGATTTTTCCAAAACATCCAAAGCAGTAGCTCCCGCATTAGTTACATCGCTTTGAACATTTACAACCATACGGTCAATCTGTTGCTCAAACAACGGTTTTTTTGCCTCAACCACCACCTCACCTAATACTGTAACTAACTCTTTCAATTTTGTGACACCTAATTTTACCTCCTGATTTTCCATATTTACATCAATTCTGCCAGAGTAATGCATTTGGTAACCTACCATGGAAAATGATAACAAATACCTCCCTGGTAATACATCAACTATTTTATAAAAACCATTGGGGTTGGAGACATAACCTTTAAGAAGTAATGAATCTGTTTCATTCAATAAAAGTACATTTACATAAGGAAGAGGTTCTCCATCTGTATCTTCCAAATTACCTGAAATAGTAGCCTGACAATAACTATCAATGATACTAAAAGTTAAAATAAGTAATAAATAAATTTTTTGATTAGCCAAACAAGAACACATAATAAATAACTATTTAAATACAGTAAACATATTACATAATGAATAAAATAAGTTTTATTAATTCAAATATGTGTACTTTATTTTAGAATTAAAATACCACTTATGGGGGATATTTTATGTGATAAAATAACAAATGAGGCATATAAACAATAATTTCCCGTTCTCTATTCTGGTATGAAATTTGTTTTTATAATAAAAAACACTCATATCATGATTCAAAAACTAAAAATACCCGTTTTATTGTTTTTTCTGGTATCTTTTACCGGCTGTAACGATTATTATTACCAGGCAGATCTCTTAGTTACTGTAAAAGGATTGTTGTCGGGTAATCCACGGGAAGGGCTTGCTGTACAAATTTTCGAAACCCGTGATGATGCTGAGATGCTGCGGTATGCCCTGACTCCCGTAGTATATACCGATGAATTTGGGGAAGTTCTCGTTTATGGATTAGAACCCCGATATGAATATTATATACGTGTTGATGCCTTGTTAATTACAAAAATTAAAGGAACAGGAAGATTACGCGATGGTGCAAATACGTGTGTGGTGAGAATTCTTTAAAATGCAGGCGTTAACAAAAAATACATCTCCGTAAAAATCCATTTTTATTCCGTGTAAATCCGCGATTCAAAACACTAATAAAGAGGATCAATATCCGTTAAAAGTATTGAATTGTTAAAATCACAATAAATCACTATATTCATAAACTATTCATAAACTATTCATAAACTATTCATACAATATAATTGGCTTTATTTATGAAAAACGAACGGAAAAACAATAATATTACTGAGCATCTTCACAGTCAGCAAAAGTGGGAACAACATGCTAAAAAAGGGAATAAGAATTGTTTAAAAAAAGCATTAAAATACCTTGCAAAGACTCCACCACTGGTAGGCATGGGGCCATCAGTACGCGTGTTATTGGATTTAAGTAATTCTACATTGGCAGCAATGCAAGGTGATTTTAAGTCGGCATTGGGTCACAATTACAAGCAATCAATGCAACTTGAGGAACTGGTTCCTTATATACTGCCGGAACATAATGCTTTTATTGCTAAAAATTTCCCTGTTTATTTGAAGTATATAATAAGCATGGAACCAGATAAAAGGGATTTAATAGATTTTTCTGTTTCATATAAGTTTTATAAAAAGGGAGATTACCATTGGATGACTCAACGGGTTTTTAAAAATTTTAACGATGATAACGGCATTCTCAATTTTGTTCTCATGGAATATTCTGATATTTCCGAAGTCAAAAAAAATGAAGTAGCGCAGTTTGTTGTGTTTAACAGGGAATCAAAAGAATATATCATTAACAACACATTCAACCCTCATGACTCCACACACAGAGAACTCACTTCTTCTGAATTGGAAATAACCAAACTGGTACGTCACGGGCTCAGTGATTTGGAAATTGCGAAATCCAGATCCATTTCCTTTCAAACTGTAAAACAACATAAGAAGAATATCTACAAAAAACTGGATATAAATAAATCAACGCAGTTGGTAAACTGGGCTTTTGAGCATGGTGTAGCAGGGTAATTTTTTTAAATTGATCCTGGATAATTACAA
>JAOUKG010000826.1 GCA_029882725.1 Cyclobacteriaceae bacterium | reverse complement strand
AACGGACGAATGTTTATTCGCACAACGGACGAATGTTTATTCGCACAACGGACGAATGTTTATTCGCACAATGGACGAATGTTTATTCGCACAACGGACGAATGTTTATTCGCACAACGGACGAATGTTTATTCGTACAACGGACGAATGTTTATTCGCACAACGGACGAATGTTTATTCGTACAACGGACGAATGTTTATTCGTACAACGGACGAATGTTTATTCGTACAACGGACGAATGTTTATTCGCACAACGGACGAATGTTTATTCGCACAACGGACGAATGTTTATTCGCACAACGGACGAATGTTTATTCGTCCCTACTGTGGGATTTTTCGAATTGTTCGATTTCGGCTCTTTTGCTTACTAAAAAATCGATATCGTCGTATCCGTTGATTAAACAATATTTTTTATACGAATTTATTTCAAATTCTTCACTTTTCCCTGAAGCTCCGTGGGTAATTTTTTGATTTTCAAGGTCTATTTCCAATTCCAATGGTCCATTCTCTGACTCACTGAAAAGAAATTCAAGGAAACTATCGGAAATCAAAACAGGCAACACTCCATTATTTAGGGCATTGTTTCTGAAAATATCGGCAAAATAACTCGAAACCACTACCTTAAAACCGTAATCATGAATGGCCCAAGCTGCATGTTCACGGCTTGACCCACATCCAAAATTTTTCCCGGCCATCAAAATTTCTCCTTTCACCGAAGGATCATTCAAAATAAATCCGGCTACAGGGTTATTATTTTGGTCATAACGCCAATCTCTAAAGAGGTTATCACCAAATCCTTCTCTTGTGGTAGCCTTTAAAAATCTGGCAGGAATAATCTGATCAGTATCGATATTCTCCACGGGCAACGGCACTACCGTTGATGTCAGTTTTATAAATTTTTCCATTTTAATTTACCAGTTCAGATTGCACATCAACTATCTTCCCACTTAAAGCAACAAGCGCTGCTGTAACAGGGCTAGCAAGCATAGTTCTTGCCCCAGGTCCCTGACGTCCTTCGAAATTTCGATTGGAGGTAGAGACACAATATTCGCCTCGGGGAATTTTATCTTCATTCATTCCCAAACAAGCTGAGCACCCTGGCTGTCTTAATTCAAAACCGGCTTCCTTAAATACTTTGTCGAGCCCCTCTTCGATAGCTTGTTTTTCAACTTGCTTAGACCCCGGAATAATATAGGCTGTTACGTTATCTGCTTTGGTTTTACCCTTAACAATATCGGCTGCTTCCCTCAGATCTTCAATACGGGCATTAGTACAACTTCCTATAAAAACATAGTTTATAGATTTTCCTATAAGAGATTGTCCCGGCTCAATAGCCATGTATTCCAAAGCTTTCAAAAACGACTTTTCTTCCGATTTATCTTTCAATTCTGAAACAGTAGGAACGGTTTGAGCAATTGAAATACCCATGGCCGGATTGGTTCCATAAGTGATCATAGGGGCTATTTCTGAAGATGAATAAGTGTATTCTTTATCAAACACGGCATCAGAATCAGTTTTCAACTGTTTCCATTCCTCTACTTTTTTATCGAAATCAGTACCGGAAGGGGCAAATTCCCTTCCCTTCATGTAGCTGAAGGTAACATCGTCAGGAGCTATGAGTCCACCTCTGGCGCCCATTTCTATACTCATGTTACAAACGGTCATACGCTGTTCCATGCTCATGTTTTCGAATACTTCACCAGCATATTCCACAAAATATCCGTTTCCACCAGAAGTAGATATTTGCGAAATAATATACAAAATGACATCTTTTGCCGAAACACCTTTATTAAGTTTACCATTAATGGTAATCCTCATTTTTTTGGGTTTGGGTTGCAAAATACACTGAGTAGCCATCACTTGTTCTACTTCACTCGTACCAATACCAAAAGCCACAGCGCCAAAAGCACCGTGTGTAGAAGTATGACTATCACCACAAACCATGGTCATGCCTGGCTGAGTGATACCCAATTCGGGTCCGATAACATGAACAATTCCCTGATAGGGATGATTAAGTCCATACAATTCAATACCGTGATTTTTACAATTTTCAGTCAGTTTTTCAACCTGCTTCCTCGAAAGCTGATCTACGATAGGTAAATGCTGATTCTGAGTTGGAACATTATGGTCGGCAGTAGCGACCACTTGGTTGGGTCTGAATACCGGTAATC
>JAOUKG010000824.1 GCA_029882725.1 Cyclobacteriaceae bacterium | reverse complement strand
AATTTAAAAAAATTAAATGGGAACATTAACATGCTTTTCTGCATGATAGCTTGATCTCACTAATGGGCCTGATTCCACATATTTCAACCCCCTTTTCAAACCTTCTTCCCTTAACATATCAAACTTATCCGGGTGAATAAATTCGGCAACCTCAATATGCATTTTTGTTGGTTGTAGATATTGCCCTAAGGTAAGTATATCCAAACCATTTTCAGCAAGATCATCCATTGCTTTAAATAACTCCTCATCCTTCTCCCCAATACCTAACATTATACCCGATTTCGTTCTTTTACCCGCTTCTTTGGTCTTTTTTATTTGCTCCAAACTTCTCGCGTATTTGGCCTGAGGTCTAACTCTTCTATATAAACTTTCAACTGTTTCAACATTATGTGAAACCACTTCCTGACCACCTTCTATCATACGATATAGGGCATCCCAATTATTTTTTACATCCGGAATTAAAGTTTCAATCGTAGTCTCCGGAGCTATTTGTTTGGTTTGAATTACTGTCTGATACCAAATTTCTGCCCCCCGGTCTTTAAGTTCGTCCCTATTCACCGAAGTGATTACAGCATGCTTTACTTTCATTAAATGTATTGCTTCAGCAACCCTGCGTGGCTCATCTTCATCATATTCAGGAGGCCTTCCTGTTGCTACAGCGCAAAAAGTACAGCTACGGGTACAAACATTCCCCAGAATCATAAAAGTGGCTGTTCCGGCTCCCCAACACTCACCCATATTCGGGCAATTTCCACTTTCACAAATGGTGTGTAGCTTATGTTTATCAACCAATTTTCTCACATTAGCATAACTTTCACCTACTGGAAGTTTACTCTCAACCAGTTTGGTTTTCGATTATACTTTCTGTTGTTATCAATTACAGGTAATTCTATCATGTTGATAAATTTTATACAAAGATATGAAATAGGATTTTATTACCTTCGGGTACCGTAAAAAAAGGTAATAAATGCGGTAGGAAAAACTGACTTATTTGTGGTATTGGCCATTAAAATAATGTTTTTACTTGCATACATATCGAGTAATCCACCAATTTCAAAACCAGTTACTTGCGATCGTATTACCCCCAATTCAAAGCTTAGGGAAGTCTTAACGTTAAAACCCATTCTTAATTTTGATTCATCAAGGCCCATTAAAAACCTACCTGGCCCCCGAATATCCGAGAAAGGAATTCCGGGTTCATAGATTACATTTTGACTAGGTGAGTTGATACTCAAACAATCTATACATTTTTCAACATAATAGGGGGCAAGAAGTCCAATTGACGGACCGGCAGCAAGATTCAATTTTATTTCAACGCCCTGTTCAGGAGCTTTATTGAAGACTATGTATTCTCTTCCATATTGTGTACGTATAGCCAATAAATAGTTGGTTTTTCCATAAATAAAAAAACTTCCCGTCCTTGCACTATGCCACCTGTATTCCTTTGGGTGCTTAAGGTTCATTAATTCAACCCCAATACTTTCGAACCTACCATCTCCTATTTTCCTGGAACCTCTTAGTATAGCCCCACCAATTAAACCTCCTGTAGTATTTTTGTTTACACCCCAAATCAATTCTTTACCATAGTCATACCTACTGTTTCGCTGTGCAGATATATCTAAAACCCAAAAGGTTAGTAATAAAAAAAGAAGAACCGACTTGTTTCTCATTTAATATCTAAATTACTACAATTTATAATAACACAAAATCCTTTTAGTTGGTTTGATTCAATGTATTTAAAAAGGGATGAATCAGCTTAGGGTCAATCCTGAAATGACTCATGTCTTTAACACATTTCCCGTCCCTTATAACCAATAACTGAGGAGATTGGTGTATTATCGAAAAGGTTTTGGAAATTTCCATACTCAAGTTTCTACTTCCAACTACATCTACTGTATACAAATGCAAGTCACCTGACTCAAAATTCCACTTTTCTTCCAGACTATCCATTGCACTGTAGGTCACTCCACAACTCAATGAATATTTGAAAATTACCACAGGTTTCTCAAAACTCTTTTCAACCATTTCGGCTATCTGCCCAATGTTTTCCACCGAATTCCATTTTTCAAAAAAATTATTCATACCAAAGTCCTTGTTCTTTTTTATCAAATTCAAGTTTTTCATTCTTCTTCCTCAGGTTAGAGGGCTGATTTGACCTGAAAAACCTTCCAAT
>JAOUKG010000823.1 GCA_029882725.1 Cyclobacteriaceae bacterium | reverse complement strand
CATCACCTTTTCGTAAAAATTAACCCAGTGGTTCATTTTCCCTAATTCAACATTTCCAACACAATGATCTACATACTTTAAACCTATAGGTTTTGCTTTTACTTCCCAGGTTCTTTTCTCGTAACCGGGTAAAAAGGCTCCTTTGTAATTTGACCGATCTACAAACGTATGAATGGTATCTCCATACGTTTTAATTGAAGATAGAGTTACCTGCCCAAAGGTATCTTCGATTACATAGGGCTCCTTCTCAATTTTAGCACCCCTTTTCGTGGTTTCCAGAAATGATTTTTGGGCATTATCTACCCATAGTGCAAGTACTTTTACTCCGTCTCCATGTTTTTTAATATGGTCGCTTATCTCCCCTTCAGGACCTAAGGGGCTTGTAAAGACAAATACAAGTTTCTCTTGTTTCATAACATAGGAAACCTTATTTCTTACCCCGGTTTCTGGCCCCTGATATGCTATTAATTCAAAACCAAATACATATAAATAGTATAGGGATGCTTGTTTGGCATTGCCTACATAAAACTCAATATGATCGGTTCCATTGATAGGTAAGAAATCTTGTGCCATTTCTTTCGTATTTGATGATAAGTGGACACTAATTTAAAAAAAAACAATTTATAACTCTCTAATTTTGGAACTTTAACTCAAGTTCAGGAAGTTTGTATTGAAATTAGAACATTTATGGTGGATATAGCTAAACTCGATAAGGAATTTCAAGAAATTGTAATCATGAAAAACACCCTTTATGACCTTGGATACGACAATCCGAAGTATGATGAAATGGAGGAACAGCTACATGATCTTGAGGATGATTTTGTTGATGAATTTGGTGATTACCTTGAAGATGCACTTAAGGAAATTCATGATAAATATTGTCCCGACAACGATATTTTATTGCCTATAGCCTACATGGCCAACAGGTATTTTATTGACGAAAAAAATGTTTATTCTGTAGAAGCAAAAGAGGGGGTGTTTGTTGATGCCGATGATTTTCCTGGTAATAATCCACGTCTTGTTATGTTGCCAAATCCAACCCGGTTTGTATTGTATTCAGGGACGGGTGTTGCTGAAATAGTTTGGTTAGCTAAATAGTTTTATTAGGATTTGTGAAGTAGGGAAGGGGGCTGATTAATCGTTTTTTTCTGTGCTGCGGTGATATTTGAAAACCACGTTAGGATCCGGAGATAAGTTTAGGTCGATTTCATCTTTGTCTGAATAATTTACTTGTGATAAAACATAACGAATGCTCTCCAAGCGTGCATCGGCTTTTCTATTGCCTTTAACGATTACCCATGGTGCGAAAGCAGTGTGGGTTTGACTGAACATTTTCTTTTTATATTTTCCGTATTCTTCCCAAAGTTCCTGTGCTTTTTCGTCCACATCACTGTGCTTCCAGTTTTTTAGTGGGTTGGTTTTCCTTTCTTCAAAACGGGAAAGCTGAATTCCTTTACTTACCGAAAACCACAATTTGATAATTTTAATGCCGTCTTCATATAGCATGTGTTCAAATTCGGGTACTTGACGCATAAACCGCTTGTATTCTTTTTCGGAGCAGAATTTATTCACGGGTTCAACTACAGCTCTGTTGTACCAACTCCTATCAAAAAAAATGATCTCCCCGGGATTGGGAAGGCGGTTTACATACCTTTGAAAATACCATTGGCCTTTTTCCAGTTCCGAAGGTTTTGGCAATGCCACAATTTGTAGTGCCCGAGGATTAAGATGTTCAGTGAAACGCTTAATAGCACCACCTTTGCCCGAGCCGTCCCTTCCTTCGAAAATGATAATAACCCTTTTGTTGTGATCCTGAACCCATCGTTGCATTTTTACAAGTTCAATCTGTAACTTTTTTAAGTCGGTTTTATAATCAAGTTTCCCATTATTTATTTCTTCCAGAGGTTCAGATTCTTCTGTAGGTTTGTGTACAATTAATTTGGCTGAACCTGTTTTCATAAGTTTTATAATTATATTTACTTTCAATGGTTAAGGTACTAACTCTTTTTTCAAAAACCAGTGATAATTATCAGTAATATGAAAAAAATAATATGCTTTTTAAGCTTAATAGTTTTTGTGTCAGCTTGTAATACTCCTAAAGAACTACATGTATTTTTTCGTCTTAATCAGGTTGGGTACCTCCTTGATGATCCGAAAATAGGCGTGTTATTGTC
>JAOUKG010000822.1 GCA_029882725.1 Cyclobacteriaceae bacterium | reverse complement strand
TTGGTCAATTGATAGTGTATTTAAAAGAATGTGAGAATATAAAAGAAGAATTAAATGGAATTGAATATAAAAGAAATGATCTCGAAAAAATAATACGTTCTTATTATTCATGCATTGGGGAAGATGTTAAATTTTATAGAGAAAGTGAGCCCTTTCTCATTGATTTTGGTGTAATTATGGGTTTTACAGTTTCCCAATTAAATTATCAAAAAATTGATAATAGAGAGGTGGTAAAGACCTTATCGGATTCCAATAATCCTTTAATAGGATTTTCCATTGAGTTTACACTGCCTAGAAATCTTGGGAAATGGTCTTTTTATAATTCATTTTATTATACTAATTACAAATTCAAATCCACGTATAATTATTTTAAAAATGATAGAAATTACTATATTTCAGAAACGAAAATGGAATCGGATTTTATAAAGGTTTTGAATTATATTCGTTACAAATATTATAGAGGTAATATAGATTTATTTATAAATGCTGGAATTACAAATGGATTTCCAATAAGTACTGTTATTACCACCCAAAAGACAGGTATTTATTATAGTAGAGAATTTGAAAATTTATATGATATACACAATGATTTCAGATCCTTTGAAAATGGTATTGCCATTGGAACAGGGATAAATTGGAAACATATTCAAATGGAGATTCATATCGAGAAAACCATTAATAAATCTAAGTTTCAGTCAAATAGTGCTCTGGTAACCAGATGTGAGGGTGTAATTAACTATACTTTTTAAAAAAAAATGAAAGTAATTAACTTGTTTTTAATTACATATTTAAGTTTTATTTCCCTTAACTCCTTTTCCCAGAAAAACTTCCTTGAAGGCTACTATGTGAATAATGAGGGAGATACTATTAGGGGGTTAATAGATTATAGGAACTGGAAAGAAACCCCACAATTTTTTACATTTAAAAAATCTATTAATTCTGAGAGAGAAAAAATTGATCTTTCTGGGGCCATAATGTTTTCAGTGTCAGAAGAAAATTATATTCTGGCTCAGGTAGATGTAATGGTTTCAAACCGGGACAGAGATTATTCGCAAGAAGCAATGCCAATAATTATAAGAGAAGAGGTTTTCATTCAGTTATTGATTTCTGGTGAAAAAAACTTATATTATTATGGAGATCACTTTGGCAGGAAAAACTTCTATTTTTTTGACGACGGGATTTACAAATTATTTATCTACAAGAAGTATATTTCAAGGGAAAGTACGGGAACTTTTTCAAGGGAAAATAAAAAATTTATAGGCCAATTGAATAACTACTTGGGAGACTGTCAAGCAATACCATCCATAACAAAAGACCTTAATTATAACAAATTAAGCCTGAAAAATGCCTTTAAAAAGTACTATTCATGTATCTCAACTGAACCTGAATATTTTAAAAAGGGTGATGAGGAAAAATATAATTTGGGGATATTTGGAGGATACTCAAGGGCTCAATATAATAATTCGTTAAATTATTTAAACACGAAATATAGTCCTTCAAACAGTATTACCTTTGGTGTAAATGTGGAGAGGGTTTGGAAAAGAAAAAATGAAAAATGGTCTGGTATTAATTCAATTTACTATACTTCCTTTAGTACAGATTGGAAGCGCTTCTATTACACAGATATTAACAACTCTACAATGTACTATTACCAAAAGAAATTTGGCTACGTAAAAACTAATCATATGATTCGTTATAAAATACCAATTGGCAAAACCCAATTTTTTATTAATGAAGGCATCAATACAGGGTTAACAATTAAAAGAAAGTACACATATGAAGAAACCCGAGTCGTTGATTCAACTATTAGTATAACGAATGGTATTTATAAAGGAGACTCAAATTATCCTAGTTATAATATTGGGTTTGTGGGAGGAGCTGGAATAAAAGCCAAAAACATTTCTTCTGAAATCAGGTATGAAATAACTCGTGAATCGGCGAAATATCACGGAAGCATAGGTGTTATTCAAAGATGGGAGGTATTGTTTGCTTATTGGTTTTAATCCGGGTTTAAAACTTTCAACTGCTATTTCTATTACAGGGTCATTTCTTTTTTTAATGGAACGGTTTTAAAAATGGAAATCGCTATTTTTGAATTCTAATCTCAATGTCATGCAAAAAGCACTTTATTCAATAGGCTTCTCATTTCTTTTGTTAATTATTTCCTGCAGTCCT
>JAOUKG010000820.1 GCA_029882725.1 Cyclobacteriaceae bacterium | reverse complement strand
AATGGAGGTGCCAGCTTCAAAATTCCCCAATTTTACGCGGTTTCCCTGTTTTAGGACCCCTTCCCCCTGAGTAACATTGGGGAATACTACTTTAGGAGAATAAATCTGAGTGGGATGGGAGGGAGGATTACCTTTAAATGTATAGAACCCTACAGAACTTTTAAAGTCTGCACCTTCTGATATAAATGCCAGATAAACGTCACTATTTTCTTGTAGTGTAATGAAACTTAAAATACTCCTATTGTATAATGATGGATTAAAATTTTGTAAATTTTTTCCATCAGGCAGTAAAAGACTAATATCTTTTAATAGGTCAAGTCGGATTGATTCCTCTTTAGTATCCAGATTGTTGGGAATACCTTTATAATTATGACCTCCCATATTGGTTATATTTTGCGAAAAGGAGATTGTATGTAGGAATAATAGGATTATCAGTAGGGTATTTTTCATGATTTGATGTTTTTATCCAATTAAAATTTAAGACTTTACACTTGAAAAACCAAAGAAGGGATAGATGAAATGACAAGGTAAATAATAGGGGACAAGCCCTCCCCTCCCCGGATTCAAGATATGTATATTCAGTAGATGTTTATTGAAATTAAACGTTTAACTTTATTTCAAAAATAAATAACAGTTTGTGATAGTAGTCCTGTTTCTTATTTGTTGAGCCATTTTACTGCCGCTTTTCCTATTAAGCATTTAATCTTCATTTCTTTTACTATTGCATAAACTGATTTAAACCGTATGATTATTATGAAAACGTACTTCCCTATTTTTGCATTCGCCTGTGTATTATGTTGGGGATGTAGTTCCGAGGTGTTGACTTCTGAAAAAATTCTGAACAATTCTATTGCTTATCATGACCCTGAAGGAAAATGGGGTGCCTTACAGGTACAACTCAATTTTGAAGAGTCAAGGCCTGACGGATCTATTAGAAAGTCGAAAGTTTGGTTGGATCAACCTGGTAGATTTTTTAAACTTAATCGTGGTGAGGACCAAATTCACGGTGTAGCTATTGATTCTTGTTTTATTGAAAAAGGTGATATCGATTGTGACCGGGTAGTTATGTTAAAGAATTATTACACTTATTTATGGGGGTTGCCTATGAAACTCAAAGATTCCGGAACAAAGGTTAGTGACGATTTCAATAAAGTGGTATGGGAGGGGACAGAGGTATATATTCTTTCTGTTGATTATGAAAAAGATGATTGGAAGTTCTTTTTTGACAAAAATAATTTCCGATTAATTGGATATGAATTTGTGCAGAATAATGGAAGTTCTGAGAAAATAATTTTAGATGGGGAGGTGAATTTTGGAAAGTGGAGGATTCCGGCCGGTAGATCGTGGTATAAAACCAGTGAAAATGACCTTTTTTTAGGAAAGGATGTACTTGTTGGGGTTTCATCGTATGATTTTTAGTGAGGAGGTAAAGAATCTCCATTAAATAATCTTCGGATCCACAGAAAGTTATTTTCGGGGGGATATAGTTAGGGGCCCAAAATTTTACGCCCCTAACTCTTCATACATATCATTTTGTTACCAAAATTAATGAGGAACAGCTTCCATCAACAATGCCAACGCTTTGTTTAAGTCTTCACCGCTCTTCTGTGATCCCTTATAATGGCTAAGTTTAACCACTACCAAGTCATGAGAAGGTATTATAATAGTATATTGTCCACCAGCTCCCGCCATGAAGTAGGCGTCTTTGGGAACAGGAAATCCACCGTCTCCGTTGATCCAGAAAAAACCACCATAAATGGGTCTTCCATCTTTTTCCCAGGGAGTGGCCAGAGTGCTTACAAATTCAGTAAAACCTTCAGGCAAGATTCTTTCCCCCATCCATACACCATCATTGAGATAAAGATTGCCCAATCTGGCCCAATCTCTTGCGGGAGCAAATTCATATCCTTGAAGCAGATAATTTCCATAAGGATCAGTTTCCAGAGTCATATGTTGAACTCCGATTTTATCAAATAGGGCTCTCTGAGGATAACTCAAATAATCTTGCCCCATTCCTTCAACTCCCAGACGCACTAAATAATTGATCAAAACAGGGTCTGAGTTTCTATATCTTCCAATAGTGTTGGGTGGCCACTGTTGAGGTCGTGTTGCAGCCCATGAAAAAGAGTTTACAGCTCCTGTATAAACATACAAATGATCAGGGTAACCCAATTTTGGA
>JAOUKG010000819.1 GCA_029882725.1 Cyclobacteriaceae bacterium | reverse complement strand
GGGTGAAGTGGGTCCAGATGCAGGTAAAGATGGAAGGTACGGGCCTCAAAGTTACGACGAATGGAATCAGGCTAAGACTCCCGGAAATTACGGATGGCCTTATTTCGAAGCCGACAACAAGGCTTTTCCTCACAGGAATTTTGAAACCGACGAAGTGGGTGACTATTTTGACCCGGAACACCCTATCAACGAAAGTCCCAATAATACAGGAAGCCGGGAACTCCCACCTGCACGTCCTGCCATAGTGTGGTACCCTTACGGAGAATCGGAAGAATTCCCCATGCTTGGCACAGGGTCGCGAAGTGCCATGGGAGGTCCTTTTTATTACCCTCCTAAACAAAAAAGTGAAGTGGCTTTTCCCGATTATTATGAAGGCAAGTGGTTTATTTTTGAATGGGCAAGAAGTTGGATTAAGGTAATGACTTTTGATGAAGATGCCAATTTGACAAAAATAGAGCCTTTTCTTAATGACTTTCAGTTTTCTAAACCTATAGATATAAAATTTGGCCAGGATGGGGCCATGTATGTGGCCGATTACGGAGCAAACTATTTTGCCAACAACGAGGACGCCCGACTTCTTAAAATTGAATACCGAAAAGAAAATATTCCCCCCACGGCTATTATTGCAACTATTGCAACAAATGAAAACATGGGCGCCGCTCCTTTTACTATACAGCTAAGTGCTGAAAACAGCTTTGATTTTGATAAAAATGATGAAATTTCATATCAATGGTTTATAAAAGGAGAGAATGAAGCTTTTTCAACAGATTTGAATACATCTTATACTTTCAATTCCATTGGAAACTATACCATAGTACTGGAAGTTCATGATAAAAATGGAGACAAGGGCATTGCCCAGCAATTAGTTAGAATAGGCAATAACCGCCCGAAGGTGTCTATTGAAGTAGATGGCAATAGAAGCTTTTATTTTAGAAAATCTGATAAATTGAACTACAAAGTTTCAGTAACCGATGCTGAGGATGGCAGTACTGAAAACAAAACTATTGCAAGTTCCGATGTCAATGTACAGTTTAACTACATGAACGAAGGAACGGATATGGCCAACATTAGTCCTGAAATGTTTGAAGGGGCTTCTATTCAATATATTAAAGGGAAAAACCTAATCGATGGAAGCGATTGTAAAAGTTGCCACGATGTATCTAAAAAATCAATAGGGCCTGCTTATATGGCAATTGCCAACAAATACAAGGACCAATACGATGCCGTGCCTTTACTTGCCGAAAAGATTATAAAAGGAGGCAAAGGAGTATGGGGAGAAGGGCTGATGGCAGCGCACCCTCAACATACAATTGCACAAACCGAGGAAATGGTGAAGTACATCCTTTCCCTTATGGAAGATAAAAAAGGATTGGATATTGAAGGGGTAATCGCTTTTAATCAGCATAAAAACAGGGAAGGATTTTATGTATTATCTGCCAACTATGCTGATAAAGTGAACAATGAAATTGGGCCGCTGGTAGGGCGTAATGCACTTTTCTTCAGAAGCCCAAGACTAGAAGCAGAAGATTATGAAAAGAGTGAACATGTAATGCGCATGAGTCCTCCTCTTTCTGACATAAAAGGCTTTTTGGTACTTAATGAAGCCGGGGGGTGGTTTGCCTTCAACAACATCGATCTTCAGGGTATTTCGAAAATGGAAGTAAGGCTACGAGTGATACAGGGTGGCAATTTAAAATTAATTTCAAGGCCCGGGGCTGAAGAATTAGGGAATTTGGAATTAAAGGAAAATAAGGAGTGGCATACACTTGAAATTCCAGTTTCAAGAGGCTTTCTGAATCAAATGGTGATTCAATTAGTGAGTGGCGAAGTTGAGATAGACTATGTTGAATTAATGATGAATTAAAAAAGTAGAGAATTATTCAGAGTTTAGAGTTTAGCTAATAGACCTGATTTCTTCAAAAATTTAGTTTTAAATATAAATAGTAAATACAAAGGGAAGAACTTGATATTTGTCATAAAAAAATAATAACCGATCTGTTACATTACAAAAAAATACTCTTATGAAATATTTATTGCCTTTGCTCTTTTGGTGTTCGTTAGCATTATTTTCTGCCTGCAATACACCCACCCAACACGCAACCGAAAATGAACCAGAATCATCGAACTATGAATATTCAGGAAATATTGAGGTGTATGATTCCTCCTTTTTCGACCTTGTGG
>JAOUKG010000818.1 GCA_029882725.1 Cyclobacteriaceae bacterium | reverse complement strand
TCCCATATCTAGTTGTTTAACTAGATAAAAATAGCAAAAAAAAATGGTATTCCTAAACGAAATACCATTTTTTTCTGGAGTGTCTAGTTAATGACCAAACTCCAGTGACCGCCCTACGGGGGTCAAAATCAAGTGATAGTTAACTTAACGGCATTAAATCCGGGTTATCAATTACTTAATGCTTTTCTGAACATCAAACGCTCATACAAACTATCAATAGGTTTTAATAAAAAAGCAATGAAGATTTTACTTAATAAACTCAGGTAATTATTCCCACTGTATTGTTCAATAAAAGGATCAAGAAAAACTTCAGTTGCAATGACAAGAAATACCACAGTAATGATACTGAAGAACAGTGCTCGGCGTGAAACCTTAATTTTGGCCAATTCATCCAAAGTATTTCTCAATTCTTTATTTTTATCTTGTATTTCCTGATTTTGCCTTGCAATTTCCTTATTCTTCAACTGAAAAATATTTTTAATCTGGCTGGAGTTTATATTTTTCTGAAGTTCATCATATAAATGAAAATACTCATTTGCTTGCTTGTAATCACCTTTTTTCTCAAAACATTCTGCAAAAAGGTTGTAGAAAAGAAGTTTTTTAGTGGGCACATTATACTTTTCTATGAAACTTTCAGCTTCTGTTAATACTTCAACCGCTTTGTCTATATTCCCATTTTTAAGATAACATTCAGCCAAACTGATTAAGCTGGTAGAGTACGCATCATCCAATCCATGTTTTTTTCTCAATGCACTGCTCTCCTCCAAATAAGGCAAGGCGACTTCAGGGTTTTCAATATATAAAACTCCCAAATCACACAAAACACGTGCTTTTTCGGCCGGGGATATACCTTCAACAGATAGTGCTTTTTTAAAATACTCCTCACTCTTTTCCCTGTCCTCCATCTTCATGTAACAGTATCCCAGGCCATCATAAACACGAAAAACAGGCGTAGGGGAAACTGCGTAAGGCAGGGACTCCAAAGAAGCTTTGGCCCTAAGATAGTGCTTCTCTGCCTGTCCAAACTCACCAATAAACACGTGAATCTCACCAATCATACGATGAGTGTATACATGCCAGTTTTGGGGAGGATCTGAATCTTTAATCAGTTGTACGCCCTGAGAAACCGAATGCATGGCTTGATCAATCATCCCCTGGCTACGAAAGCAACTTCCTAAGCCCATAAACACCAATCCGCGAATATCCCTAAAAAGCGTACTTTCATCTGTTTGGTCTAATGCTTTATAAAAAAGAGACTCAGCATCCTGATACTGACTGCTAAAAAACAAGTTGTAACCCTGAATGGCAAAGCCTAAAGCCGGAGCCGTTTTATATTTATCATGCCAAAAAATTAAAATGTCTTTGATTTCCTGACCATATTTTTCTATCCAATGTTTGTTTCCTGAAGCCACCAGATTGATATAGACTTCCAACAATTGGAATAACTGAGTATTCTCTTTTTTTGATTTTATCAATAACTCCTGAAGTAATTTTTCAGAATCCACAGGCTGGAGAATTTGTGTTTTTGACATAAGAGTCAATATAAAGAATATTTAATAATATTTGAAAGTAGGATGGTTATTGATATAACAAAAAAGCCACGGACATGCTACCCGTGGCTTTTTAACTCTCATTACAAA
Organism: Cyclobacteriaceae bacterium; assembly: GCA_029882725.1. Lineage (GTDB taxonomy): Bacteria > Bacteroidota > Bacteroidia > Cytophagales > Cyclobacteriaceae > JAHEMU01. The sequence goes on along the minus strand of JAOUKG010000818.1, from coordinate 542 downwards.
TCCCCCATTACAAAACAGGGTTTATTATCTGTAAATTTATCTATATCGAGTCAATCACTTCATTCAATAATTGGCAAGGCCTCATGGCTTTGTCGGCCTTGGCTTCATCGGGTTTGTAATATCCACCAACATCAACAGGTTTTCCCTGGATTGAATTCAATTCCTCAACAATATTTTCTTCTCTTTCCTTTAACTGCAGGGCTACAGGTGTGAATATTGTTTTTAATTCAGTATCCTCATCCTGATTAGCCAAAGCTTCTGCCCAGTACATAGCAAGGTAAAAATGTGTTCCCCTGTTATCTATCTCTCCCGACCTACGTGATGGTGATTTATCATTCATCAAATACTTGTCATTGGCTTCATCCAAGGCTTTCGCCAATACTTTTGCCCTGTCATTATTAAAAACAGAACCCAAATGCTCCAAAGAAACAGCCAGTGCTAAAAACTCACCAAGAGAATCCCATCTTAAGTGGTTTTCTTCTTCAAATTGCTGTACGTGCTTGGGTGCAGATCCACCGGCGCCAGTTTCAAAAAGACCTCCT
>JAOUKG010000068.1 GCA_029882725.1 Cyclobacteriaceae bacterium | reverse complement strand
ATACCATCTATGCCCCTCATAAGCCAATTCATATAGTCTTTCTTTTTCAATTATTTCCAACATCTGTGCTTTCCCCGTTGCAACCAGTGGCAGAGCATTGGCCCTTGAACGTAATGTATTAATATCGGCTTCAGCCAATGGTAGTTCGCCAAGTTCCACATAACATTCTGCCCGGATCAGATACATTTCCGGTAAACGGAAAATGATAATGTTGTTATTATTTTGATCGGCTGTACCGTATTTGGCTACAGACCAACCGTTATCGGTGCCACCTAAATTATCAAAATCAAAGGAAATATTCCAAAACCGATCTCCCGATTGATCACGGCTTAATGCTAAAACAGTTTCATTACTCGGAATAATCTCTCTCCTTCCAACAAATAAATTATTTAAACCTGTGCCACTTGTGCCTGGATCATCGGAAAGGGAATACCCCACTTCAAGAATAGCTTCTGAACTAAAGTCAGTAGAAACCACTGTGTAAAAATCAGGTTCGAGTGTATATTCGTTCGATTCTATTACCTCTGTTGCAAACTGTAAAGCCTGAGTATAATCTTTATAATACAATAATAATCTCGAAAGGGCCGATTTTGTGGCATTTACACTTAAATAACCTGGATTTACACTGGTTGCAGGTAGATTCTGAAGCGCATTATTGTAATCACCCAGAATAAGATCCAAAATATCATTTTCCGAAGATCTGGGAATATTCAGGTTTGTATTTATATCGGTAGATGTAACCAAAGGCATTTTTCCAAAGGTTGTTAATCCCACAAAATAGGCATATCCCCTAACAAAATGTGCCTCTGCAAGCAGATGGTCCTTATCTTCTTTTGAAATGCCTGATATATTGGGGAGTTTTTCCAATATAAAATTGGCTACATAGATAGATCCATATAGAGAACCCCACAGTGATGAGACTGCTGCATTGGAGGGTGTAATTTGTTTATTTCCCAACTCTCTGTATTGTGAAAATGTGCCATTGTGTTGAAGCATATCGGCAGTAAAGTCCCCCGCTAATACTTTGGTAGAAGCAATACCTCTGAATGCCGAGTACAAACCGATGCGTACGGACGGCACGTCTTTAGCCTCATTCAATGCCAGGTTATCAATCAACAGCGATACCGGCTGTGGGTCAAGTAAATCCTGACAAGAGATTGTAAGTACAGAAAAGATCACTATGATAATTATCTTCCTCATAATCCAAATTTTATTCCCATCATTATTGTTCTAACCTGCGGTAATGTGAAAAAATCTATTCCCTGAGCTGTTGTAGAACCATCCAGAGTACTTACTTCCGGGTCGGCACCTGAATAATTACTTAATGTCCACAAATTGGTTGCTGAAATATAGGCCCTTAATGAGTTCAACCTGTATTTGGTTATAAATGATGGAGGTACTGTATATCCCAATGTCACGTTTTTCAAACGCAAATAGGAACCGTCTTCTATAAAACGACTACTGTGCCAGTTATTTTTTGTGTTATTCAATTCATAACGTGGCAAATAGGTGATATCTCCGGGTTCTTGCCAGCGGTCGAGTGCCAGTATGGACTGGTTGGTTACAATATCTTCACCGGCATTCAATAAAGCTGTGTTAGAAAAATTCAGGATCTCATTTCCGTACGAAAACTGGAAGAAAACATTCAGATCAAAGTTCTTATAGGTTATAGAATTCGTTATGCCTCCAATTATGTCGGGTTGAGCACTTCCCAAAATAGTAGCATCTGCATCATTTATCTTTCCATCACCATTTAAATCACTATAAATAGCATCACCTGTGGCCGGGTCAACACCCAAAAACTGCAAACCCCAGAAAGAACTCAAAGGCTCGCCTTCTTTTACAATAGAGGTTGAACTAACTCCATTGCCTACATATCCACGATAAATGGGTAGAGTATCTGCAAGAGCAACCACCTTATTTGAGTTTCTACTTAAATTGAGGCTTGTATTCCACTTAAATTTTTGAAGGTCATAATTTACTGTTGAAAGGCTAAGCTCAATACCTTTATTGGAAATATTTCCAATATTACCAGTTACACCACCAAAACCAGTTGTGTAAGGATATAATCGGTTGAGAAGTAGGTTACTTGTATAATTTGAGTATAAATCTAAGTTGATTTGTACTTTTCCACTATAGATTGCAGCATCAATTCCAATATTTACTTCCCTCGTATTTTCCCATTGGAGATTTGGGTTTCCTACTCCGGCAGGGGCGGTTCCTGTGGCTCCATTATAAGTTGAAGCGCTCCATGTTCCAAAATAACGGTAATTTCCAATCCTCTCATTTCCCGTAAATCCAAATCCTGCTTTTAGCTTTAATTCGTCGATGATTTCAAATTTCTCCATAAAAGGTTCTGAAGAAATTCTCCAGCCGGCTGAGGCTGCAGGAAAATAACCTACCTTTCTTCCTTTCCCAAAACGTGAACTGGCATCTGCTCTCATTGAAGCGGAAAACAAATATTTTTCATTGTAAGTGTATTTACTGTCTCCGAAAACGGAAGCCAGGCCATTTTGATCTATAAACGATGACCCATTGTCCACAATTCCTGCTGAAACTATATAAGTGAAGTCATCACTGGGGAATAGTCTTCCCTGTACATCTGAAGACCGTTGTTTTTGTTGTATAATTTCTGTTCCTCCACCAACACTTATGTTGTGTTTGCCTATTTTCTTTTCGTAATTAAGTGTATTGTTTTGAACAACTGTTGAGTATATACCAGTTATATAAACTCCATATCCGGCCCCGCCTACACTGGGTAAATACCCTCCAATAGCGGTGGAACTTGGTTCAAACTGGTCTTCAAAAACATTATTATAATCCAGGGATAGTTTTGAGTTGAAGGTAAAATTATTGTTGATTTTATAATGGACGAAAACACTTCCCAAAATTTTAGTGGCTTCCGTTTGAAATCTCGGTAAAATGGCTTGTCCAACAGGATTAAAATTGGGAAAAGCAGCGTATTGACCACTTCCAGGACCAATAAGTTTTCCTTGTTCATCAAAAGGTGTGTAGAAAGGCAGGCTTTTTAAAGCTCCTGAATACACACCATCTAAAAAGTTGTCTCCTTTAACACGATCGTTCTGGATTTTAGATAATGACAAATTGATTCCAATTCCCAGGGACTTACTTATTTTATGATCCATATTGAGGGTTCCTGCAAATCGCTTGAATCTATTATTTAGTTGCACCCCTTCTTCATCCCTATAATTTGCACTCATGTACATGCGGGTTTGGTCACTCCCACCACGCATAGATAGTTGATATTGTTCCAAAATACCGGTTCGTAATATTTCATCCAACCAATCGGTATCTACGGCATCGGTTACGCCGGGAATTAAGCCCAGAGCGTTTGGGTTTTCCCCTGCATTGGCAACAGCTTCCCTTTGTAATTCGAGAAGTTGTGAGGCATTTAGTAGTTCTACTTTTTTTACAACATCGATTATACCTCTTTGTATATCGAAGTTTACTTGTGTTTTTCCTCCTGTACCACGTTTGGTGGTTACGAGAATAACTCCATTGGCGGCACGTGAACCATACTGGGCTTTTGTGGAAGCATCTTTTAATATAGAGATAGATTCAATGTCGTTGGGGTTTAATGCAGAGAGCGCATTGTCACGTTGCCCTCCAAAACTACTTAATCCCAATGTTCCGTCCTGTACAGGTACACCATCTACAATAAATAAGGGCCTGTTTCCGGCAGATATAGAAGTGCTTCCCCGTATTTTAACTGAAATTCCTCCTCCGGGCGTTCCTGAGGATTGAGTTACCTGCACTCCGGAAGCCTGTCCTTGTAAAGCCTGATCCATACCAATTACGGGCATGTTTTCAAAATCCTTTGCTGTAACGATACTTACAGATCCAATAATATCGGCTTTGATTTCTGATCTATACCCGGTAACTACCACTTCACTTAACTCTGTATAATCAGAGAGTAGATTTACATTAATTATTGTTCTATTTCCTATAGCAATTTCCTGTTTTTTATAGCTTATGAAAGAAAACACCAGTACTAAACCAGAAGAATCAGGTATTTCAAGGGAATAGTTGCCATTTATGTCTGAAGAAGTTCCAATCAGGGTGCCTTTCAGAAGTATACTTACACCCGGAATAGCTACACTGTCGGCCAATACATTTCCACTAATTACCCTGGTTTGGGCAAAGATCACACTTAGAGGAAGCATTAAAAGCGTAAAAAGTATAACTTTTTTCATAGGTAACAGTGAATTACCAAAGTTAAAATAAAAAACCAATACATAGATAGGCAATACTCATCATTATTCCGTATTTCATTTTGGCGGTGTGGTGCGTAGAGACGTAGCGGGCTACGTCTCTACAGGTTTCGATATTTTAACCAAAAACGGCTCCGATTACCTCTTGTAATTTAGAAAAGGCTGTTATCGTAATTTTCCGGTTCATTTTATCTGGCAGGATGTTTCCTACGGCGATATAAATAGTTTCAAACCCTAATTTTTCGGCCTCAGCAATTCTATTTTCAATTTTGTTTACAGATCTGAGCTCCCCTCCTAAACCGATTTCAGCAGCAAAGCAGGTTTTAGCAGGTATTTTAATGTCTTCCAATGAAGAAATCAAAGACATACAAATGGCGAGGTCCACACCGGGATCAACTACTTTTAGCCCACCAGCCATATTAAGAAATACATCCTGTACCCCAAGTCTGAAACCACATCGTCTCTCCAAAACAGCCAATAGCATATTCAATCTTCGGGTATCATAGCCTGTTCCGGACCTTTGGGGATTTCCATAAGCAGCAGGACTCACCAGACTTTGTGTTTCTATTAAAAATGGTCTGTTTCCTTCCAGCATGGCCGATATGGCCACACCACTCAATTCCTGGCCGTGGGGGGAAATCAATACTTCAGAGGGATTGTTTACTTCCCGAAGCCCGCTTCCCTGCATTTCATAAATACCTAGTTCGGCGGTGGAGCCGAATCTGTTTTTCACAGTTCGCAGTATCCGGTAGCTGAAATGACGATCTCCTTCAAATTGCAAAACGGTATCTACCATGTGTTCCAACACTTTGGGACCGGCTATTACGCCCTCTTTTGTTATATGGCCTACAAGAATGACAGGTGTTGCTGTTTCTTTTGCATAGCGAATCAACTCTGAGGTACACTGACGGATTTGTGTAACACTTCCCGGTGTAGATTCAGCATAAGTGGATACAAGCGTTTGAATAGAGTCAATAACTACCAGGGATGGCTCTGTTTTTTTGAGTTGATTAAATATTTTTTGAGTGTCTGTTTCGGTATAGAACAGGCAATTTTCAGCCTTAAGGCCCATCCTTTCAGCCCTCATTTTAATTTGAACCACACTTTCTTCCCCTGAGATATACATAACCAGCGGTAAGCCGGATGAGGAGGCCAGTTGGAGCATGAGTGTAGACTTTCCAATACCCGGTTCTCCTCCGAGAAGAACAACAGAACCCGGTACAATACCTCCACCAAGAACCCGGCTAAGTTCCTGATCACTAATTTGTAAGCGTACCTCTTCTGATCCCTCCACCTCACTTAATCGAAGTGGTTTAGCTACCGAATCAGAAACATAACTTTTTTGTACTGCGCCTTTTGGCGTGATTATTTTGGTTTCTTCAGTAAAAGAGTTCCACTCCTGGCAGGAAGGACATTTTCCCATCCATTTGGCAGACTCATACCCACAGGATTTACAGAAATATATAGTTTTAGATTTATTCAATTTGTTAGTTGTAATTAAATTCAGTTATCAAACTCTTCATCCATGTCACTTTCAGGCATAGTGAACATTCCAGAGATGAGGTCTTTAAATTGTGTGCCTCCGGAGATCAATTGTTTCCCCAGTAAGCTGTATTCGGCAAGGCCATGCAAAGCAAACTCCATGAGAAATATTTTTTCTTTTTTATCTCCTTTAAAATACTTGTCCACAAGCTCACTGAGGCCGGGAACACTATTCAATTTACTCTCGTAAAGATCGGATTCATCGCTTTGAAGTATATCAAGGGAATTCCCATCTCCAAACCAATTGGAAATAGATTTAAAGGGATTGTTCTCTTTTTGTTTCCTGGCCTTATCCGGGTCAGGAAAGTATTTGAGAAAATTGGTTCTTATGGCTTTACCTATCAGATTTTGGGCAACCAAAAGTGGTCCTTCTTGTTCGCCTTCATAAACAAGTTCAACCTTTCCGGTTATAGCCGGAACAATACCAATAAAATCTGAAATACGTATATAAACACTTTTTTCATCATGTAAAAGTGCTCTTCTTTCTGCAGAGCTCATCAAATTTTCATATGCCGTAATAGTAAGTCGGGCAGAAACCCCACTTTTGGAATCTACAAATTCACTTGAGCGGGCTTCGACAGCAATTTGCTCAATAAGATCGCAGGCAATTTCACTGATGCTAACAACCTCTTTTTGATTTTCAGTAATCTTTGCTTCCTGTTGAGTTATTCTCTTACTTATTTCAGTGGATTTGGGATAATGAGTAATAATTTGGCTACCTATTCGATCCTTTAAAGGTGTAACAATGCTACCTCTGTTGGTGTAATCTTCCGGGTTGGCGGTAAACACAAATTGAATATCCAATGGCATTCTTAATTTAAAACCCCGAATCTGAATATCACCTTCTTGTAGAATATTAAATAAGGAAACCTGAATTCTTGCCTGTAAATCGGGTATTTCATTGATCACAAAAATACAACGGTGCGAACGAGGAATTATTCCAAAATGAATCACCCTTTCATCAGAATAGGGTAATTTTAATGTAGCAGCTTTAATTGGATCTACATCTCCGATTAGATCAGCAACTGAAACATCGGGGGTGGCAAGTTTTTCTGAATATCTTTCGCTTCTGTGCAGCCAGGAAATGGGAGTGTCGTCGCCTTTTTCTTCTATCAAAACTCTTCCATGTCTACTTATAGGGTGAAATGGGTCGTCATTGATTTCTGATCCTTCAATTACCGGAATATATTCATCCAAAAGGTTGACCATCATTCTGGCAATTTTTGTCTTGGCCTGACCTCTTAATCCCAACAAATTAATATCATGACGAGAAAGAATGGCTCTTTCAATATCCGGGATTACGGTATCTTCATACCCCCATATACCCTCAAAAATCGCCTCTTTCTTTTTGATTTTCTGAATCAGGTTTTCCCTCAATTCATTTTTTATGGATTTATAATTATACCCTTCAGACTTTAACTCACCAAAGGTTTTTATTTTAGGAATAGTATCCATTCGTTAGAATTTTTTTCGTTTATTTCTTTTATAATCCTCAAATACGAGGTTTCCCAATCCGTTCAATCCGCTATAATAGGCATTCCCATTGTTTGCCATAGTAAATTCTTTTACAAATTCTTTTAACCAAGGGTCTGTAGCAATCATAAAAGTGGTGATAGGAATTTGCAATTTGCGGCATTGCCTTGCCAGGTTTAATGTTTGATTGAGAATTTTAGGGTCCAACCCAAAAGCATTTTTGTAGTACTTTATTCCCACTTTCATACAGGTAGGCTTCCCGTCAGTAATCATAAAAACCTGTTTATTTGGGTTTTTGCGTTTACGTAAAATATCCATTGCCAACTCAAGGCCGGCAATAGTATTGGTATGGTAGGGGCCAACCGTAAGATAGGGTAAATCCTTAATTTCTATTTGCCAGGCATCATTTCCAAAAACAATAATATCCAGGGTGTCTTTTTTGTATTTTCGGGTAATCAACTCGGCAAGTGCCATAGCTACTTTCTTGGCAGGAGTGATTCTATCTTCACCATAAAGAATCATTGAATGACTAATATCAATCATCAAAACAGTAGAGGTTTGGGTTTTAAACTCATTTTCCACCACTTCCAGATCACTTTCGGTAATTGTAAAATTCTCCAACCCATGATTAACATAGGCATTGTGCAGGGAATCGGTCATGCTAATACTGTTTACCGGGTCGCCAAATTCAAAGTTTCTTCGTTCGCTCCCCGGTTCATCGCCCTGGCCATTTAAAAAAGTTTTGTGTTCACCTCGCCCCGATTTTCTTAGTTTGCCAAAAATCTCTTCAAGAGCCTGTTTTCTAATAAATTGTTCCCCTTTTGAAGTAACCTCTAATTTCCCTGTCTCAATATTTTCAGATAAGTATCCTTTCTTTTTCAAATCTTCAATAAAGTCGCCCATACCATAATTTTCATCAGTCAGGTTGAATTTTTTATCAAGGTTGGTCATCCAACTTAAAGCCTCTCCGGTATTGCCGGAAGTGATAATAAGTAATTCCGAGAAGATCTTTAATAGATTCTCAAAATTCGCCGTACTTTCAGCTTCTTTAAGGTATTTAGTAAATCTATATCCAATCATAAAATCTTGATTTCTTTTCTAAAACCACTTTGAGTCCCTCAATGTTCAAAAAAAAAGAGTTAATATTTGTAACTATTTACAAATAGTACAAAGTATTGAAAGCCCGTTTGCATTATAAAATGGCTGTTTATAGAAATGTTTACAGTGTTTTAGAAAAATTTATGCTAATTTACGCAGTATTAGTTAAATCTACACATGTAAGAATTATTCCTTAAAGTGTTATTTTTAAAGCTAAATATTTAATTACCTTTGAAGGATAATATTCCACTTCGAACAACAGAAAAATGAAAAAGACAATCTTATTAATGGCCATCGTTGCACTAGGTGTTTCAGCTTGTACTCAAAAAACATGCCCTACTTATTCTAAGGCAGATCAGGTGAAACCTGCAGTTGACGTAAAAATACAGGCCATTAAATATTAATTTAATGGCCTGCTAATAGTGTAGGAAAAATTGGTTTT
>JAOUKG010000817.1 GCA_029882725.1 Cyclobacteriaceae bacterium | reverse complement strand
CGGAATGGGGGCAACCGGAATGGGGGCAACCGCAAGGGTTGCCCCTACGAGATTGACAATTGCATGCATATGATTGGGCATAATTTGCAATGCATCCATTTTCATTTGGGGAAACCGAATGGGTAATGATTTCCATTCATTAAATGCAATTTTGCCACAATCATTTAAAATCATTTTCCCCTTCACTATTTCTCCAAATCGGGATATCTGATCTTTACAACAAATTGTAATAAAATACATCCCCAGTTGACTATAATTATACCCTTTTAATCTAATCGATTTGCGGTTATATTTGTCTTTATCATATTTCATCTACTTTTATTTATATATAATTCATGTCAATATATAAATAAAAGTAGATGAAATACCGAAATACAATAAACTTAAACGTTTATTGTAGATTGATCCCCTTACTCTTTAATTTTTTCAATAATGCCATGACTATGTGTGCGTCAATGGTCTTCAATTTCCTGATACGGTCTTTTACTCTTCGAAGGTAGGATGGATTTGCGTCCATTTCCAACCAATCAAGGAGGAGGTCAGTTTCTGAGATCAATTCTCTATACAATCCTGTATTCAACTCTGAATCAGTAGAAGGAGACGAATTAATTACAGTATTCCTGTTTAGTTCATATAAAAAAACCAAAACACTCTGGGAAAGATTGAGTGATGGATATGAAACCTGAAGAGGAATAGTACTCACTACATCACAAAGATTTATTTCTTCTTTACTTAGTCCATTTTCTTCATTTCCAAAAACCAAAGCTACTTGTTCAATAATGCCTTTTTTAGCCAAAATAAATTCAGAAACCTCACTACTGGAAATTGCTTCTTTCCTCAAAGTTCTTTCTTTCGAAGTGGTACCTATACTAACGTCAATATCCAAAAGGGCTTCCTCCAGGTGGTCAAAATAGACAATGTCTTCCAGGATATCATGGCTACCATAAGCTGTTTTTCTTGCATTGGTATTTAAAATATCCATATCCTTTGAAACAATCCGTAATGAATTGTATCCGTGGGTTTTCATGGCCCTGGCAATAAAACCTATGTTTTCAGGTAATGAGGGGGTTACTAAAATGATGTGTATTTGCATTATTTTACAAAGATATTGGAAATAGAAGGGATATCAAGTAAAAAAGGTAGAGTTGGCGATTTGTAAGGAGTATATAGAATGGGCATTTCAAAATGATTAACAAAATAATGACTACTTTTAACATATATTCTTAAAAAACTTCATTTCAGAATATGGGTTAAAACAAGGAAAAATCCTTCTGGGGCATTGTTTCTCTATGTGGTATGGGTATAATAAATTAAAGATTTTGTCAGGAAAAAATATGCTTCTAACAGTTGATGAGTTCAATAAAATAGCAAATTTCGTAACCAATAAATATGGAATTAAACTTCCAATTGGTAAGAAAGTAATGGTAGAATCCCGGTTGTCTGAAAGGGTTGAAAAGCTCAAATTTGAAGGATTTACGCCTTATGTAGAGTATATTTTTTCAAGGAAAGGTAAATTTGAATTATCAGAATTGATAGAGCATATTTCCACCAATGAAACTTGGTTTTTCAGGGAACCTGAACATTTTAAATACATAACTACTTACTTAAGAAAGAAAGATATTACTAAAAAAATCAGGGTTTGGTCTTCTGCTTGCTCCTCCGGAGAAGAGGCCTATTCGATTGCAATGACCTTAGAAGAATTAAAGGAGACAGAAGTTCCAGGCCTGGATTATAAAATATGGTGTACCGATATTTCTAATGAAATACTTCAAAAAGCATCTATGGGAATTTATTCAAAAGGGCACCTTGAAAATTTAAAAAAAAGGCATATTGATAAATATCTAGATTTGAAAAATAGTGATAAACCCAGAATAACCTACGATCTACGAAGTAAGCTAATTTTTAAACAATTCAATCTTATCGACGAAAAGGAGTATCAAAGCATAGTCCATAAGTTTGACATCATCTTTTGCAGAAATGTATTGATTTATTTCAACAGAGATCATCAGGAAAAAGTAATTACTCACTTAGCTTCTAAGTTAAAAATAGGTGGCTTATTTATGATTGGACATACCGAAACTTCCATTTTCAAGAAAATAGAAAGTCTGAAAATGATTAGACCTGCACTGTATGAAAGAGTAAAATAGTTTAAACCTAATTAATTGAGTTCCATGGGCACTTCCA
>JAOUKG010000816.1 GCA_029882725.1 Cyclobacteriaceae bacterium | reverse complement strand
GGAATGTACCCCGACACATTGAAGGAATCCTGGGTATATAATTATGCATCCAACAATCTTCAGGTTGTTACCTACGGTTCAAATAATGCTTCGGGAATTAATGAGTTAAGTGTAAAGATCAATGATGTTGAATACAATATTAGGAACATAAATAAGGCTTGCCGGAACAACACGATTAATTTTATAGCATTTGACAGGGAAACGGCCAATCCTTATTTGTCATTTGGAGACATTTCCAGTAGTCAAATTGATTTAAAATCTTGTGGAAAAAGTCCCTATTTGATTAATAGTTTTGCCTTCTCTGAAATAGAAACAGGAACAAGGGATTTACAGACCTATTTGGATGGAGTAAGTGCCGGAGATTCTGTAGTTGTTTTTACAATTGGAAATGTGAATTTTCTTTCGTGGACAGCGGGTATGAAGGCCAAAATGACTGAATTGGGATTTAATGCTACTTTCATAACGGATAATGGATTAACCACGGGGGCACCTATGATTGGTTATGGTGCAAAAGGGGGCGTGGTTGGTTCTGCAAAAGTTGTAATTCCAACTACTCTGCCTCTGGCAGATCAACAGTTGATTTATTTACATAAGGTAGAGGGAAAGTCAATTCACGGAAGACTCACCTCACCAAAAATAGGGCCGGCCTTATCTTGGGGGAGCTTTTTTAAGAATTTAAAAGGATTGGATGATCCTGTAACTGATAAAAATAGTGTTCGAATTTTTTCCCAAACTGGAGCCTTACAAACAGAACATTTGAGCAGTGTTTTACCAGGTGTAAATGACCTTTCATTTGTGGATCCACTATTGTATCCTGTTGTTCAACTGGAGTTGTCAACAAGTGATAGCATAGGTAACACGCCTGTCCAGGCAAAACGTTGGACAGTTCTATATACACCTTCTCCGGAGGGTGTAGTTTGGGGTGGCCCCGAGTTAGTGACACCCTTACAAAAAAGTGAGGGTGAGCCGGTTGCTTTGACCTTTTATTTTATGAATTTATCTCCCTATTATTTTCCTGATAGCCTTACCGTAAATTATGAAGTGGTAAATCAAGGTAGTGGAGCCCGATCACTACAACAAGTAAGAATTATAGCGCCTTTACCGGGGGATACAACTGCATTTGATTTGAATTTTATTACCAAAGGGTTTCAAGGGAAAAACGATCTGGATTTGATGGTGAATCCGGGGGTAACACCCGAGCAGTTCCTTGGAAATAATCAAATAAAGTTAAATGGATTTATGGAAGTTGGAGGCGATTTTTTTAATCCATTGATTGATGTGAGTTTTGATGGAAGGAAGATATTAAATGGGGATTTAGTAAGTTCTACTCCTTTAATTACTATTAATCTTGAAGATGATAATGCATACCTGCCATTAAGTGATACTACTTTTCTGGATTTTTATATGGCAGAAGAAGGGGGCACTTATAAAAGAGTATCCTATTCACAATTGGGAGTGACCTGGGAAGTAAAAAATGGAGGGAAGCATTTGGTAGTAAATTATGAATCAGGGTACCTCAATACAGGTTCATACCGTTTGAAAGTAGTAGCTAAAGATGCATCGGGTAATTATGCAGGGGCAGAGCCCTATGAAATTCAATTTGAAGTAGTAAATGAATCGACCATTACGAGGTTTTACCCTTACCCGAACCCATTTACTGATAAAATGCGTTTTGTCTTTACCATCACCGGTGATGCAATTCCAGATGAATTCAGCATTCGGATATTGACCATTACCGGTAGAGTAGTACGTGAGATAGGGTTGTCGGAATTTGGACCAATATACGTGGGGAACAACATGTCGGAGTTTTATTGGGACGGTACCGATCAAAATGGCGACCGATTGGGGAATGGAGTATATTTATACAAAGTGACAGCCCGTATTAATGGCAAAGAGGTGGATTTGAATGCCAAACATGGCGACCGTGGATTCAAAAACGGCATTGGAAAAATATATTTAGCCCGGTAAAAACAGTAGGGGCGAATCGCATTCGCCCATTCTTCCCCCAACATTCGCCCATTCTTCCCCCAACATTCGCCCATTCTTCCCCCAACATTCGCCAACATTCCCCAACACATACAACATTTGCCCTGACCGACCCTGAAAGGGTCAATTTATGATAAAAAAAGGTTCGGCGTGGAAATTGCCACGCCGAACCTTTCGTAGGGGCGAATTGAATTCGCCC
>JAOUKG010000815.1 GCA_029882725.1 Cyclobacteriaceae bacterium | reverse complement strand
ATAGTTAGGGTGTCTGAAGTTGTGCTGGCTTTGGAAGTTGTGATTCCCGGACTGAACTTTACACCAAGCTTTACTTGTGCAAAAGAACTGATAGATAATACCAACATCAGGGTAATTAATTGATATTTTAAGGTTTCCATAAAATTTATTCTTTTTTTTGTAAGACAAATGTATAAAATATAATGATATCTACCTATGGGCTATATAATTAGAGCACTTTCTTTATTGGTTGTTTTACTTCAATTAATTTCATGTTCCTCCGAAGAAGAATGCGGATATCAACCGGAAGAATTGGAATTTAGTGTAGAGTTGAACATTCAGCGACTCGAAAATGAAATGTTGGAATTAAAAACCAGGGAAAAGGTAAGCCGGTTTATGGAAAAAGAACCGTTGATCACGAAGTATTTTCTGCTTCGTGATGAATATCCCAACGATAGCATTTTTATAACGGAGATGGTTAGAAGATTTAATAATCCCCACATTGATACCTTAAAGATGGAGATTAACAGAATTTTTCCGGATATGTCGAAACTGGAAAGAGAATTTGAAGAGGCATTTTCTTTGTTGAATCATTACTACCCTGAGGTAACTATTCCTCAAATTAAAACAGTTGCCACCGGGTTTGATTACGATCTGTTTGTTTCCGATACTCTTATTGTTGTAGGACTTGATTATTATTTGGGAGAAGACTCCAAATACAGGCCCATGCAAACGTATAACTATATTTTACAGAGATATAAGCCAAAGTATATTGTACCCTCGGTCATGTTGTTGTATGGTATTTCCTCTGATTTCAATGACACAAACAAAGAAGATATTTCCGTTTTATCTGATATGATTTCTTATGGAAAGTCATTTTACTTCTCAAAAAGGATGCTCCCTTGTACACCGGATAGTATTTTGATTTGGTATTCGGATGTTGAAATGAATGGTGCCAGGGAAAATGAAAAAATAATTTGGTCACACTTTCTGCGTGAAAACCTGCTGTGGGAATCCAGCCATTTGGTGAAAAAGAAATACCTGGATGAAAGACCTAAGACATTTGAAATAAGCCCCGATTGCCCACCCAGAATAGGAACTTGGTTGGGATGGCAAATTGTAAAAGAATATATGAAAAGCCACCCTGAGGTTACTTTGCAGGAATTGATGTCTAATCAGGATGCTAAAAGGATCTTCGATGAATCAGAATACAGACCGGGATAGTGAGTTCTTTAAGGATTTAAAGACGGTTATTTTATTTTTTTAATTTCTGAATTTACTAACTTTTCGAAGGTTCCCGACAAGCTACAAGAACCTTCGAAAGGTTAGTAATAAAATCAAAACTTGCTACGACAATAATTTCAACCTGTTATTAGGCTTCTTCAGTAACAAATTCCCCAACCGGTAAACAACTACAAAACAGATTTCTATCGCCATAAGCATTGTCAATTCTGGAAACACTTGGCCAAAACTTATTCAACAGTAAATAGGGCAACGGGTAAGCTGCTTTTTCCCTGGAATAGGGATATTCCCACTGGCTGGAAGTTACAATCTCAGCAGTATGCGGTGCATTTTTGAGAACGTTGTTTTCGGCATCTTCCAATCCTTTTTCCACTTCAGCTATTTCTTCACGAATAGAAATTAAGGCATCACAAAAACGATCCAATTCCGACTGAACTTCACTTTCGGTGGGTTCAATCATCATGGTTCCGGGTACAGGGAATGAAATTGTTGGAGCGTGGTATCCATAATCCATTAACCTTTTAGCAATATCTTCCACCTCAACACCTGACTTCTTAAAGTCACGACAATCCACAATCATTTCGTGTGCACTTCTACCTTTAATACCAGTATATAAAATAGGGTAATGTTTCTCAAGTCGCGCCTTAATATAATTAGCATTAAGAATGGCTCTTTCAGTGGCTTTGGTAAGGCCATCACCTCCCATAAGAGAGATATAGGCATAAGAAATAGGCAGGATACCTGCAGAACCCCAAGGAGCAGCTGATATGGCAGAGATGGCTTTATCTCCTCCTGTTTTTATTACAGCGTTGCCTGGAAGGAAGGGCTTTAAATGTGCAGCAACACCAATGGGCCCCATGCCGGGTCCACCGCCACCGTGGGGAATACAGAATGTTTTATGTAAATTGAGATGACATACATCGGCTCCAATAATTGCGGGGCTCGTAAGTCCTACTTGTGCATTC
>JAOUKG010000814.1 GCA_029882725.1 Cyclobacteriaceae bacterium | reverse complement strand
CCGACGGGAGATTTCTCAATTATGTGAATAAGGATAGAAAGTTTCTTAAAGGTGAAAATTTAACAAACCTGGAAGATTCAAACGGGCGTGCAATTTGGGCATTGGGTTTTATAATTTATAACGAGGGTATTTTGCCAGATAATCTAATTAATATAGCCAAACGGATTATAGACAAAATACCTGAGATTGAAAACCTAAATTCACCCCGGGCTATTTCTTTTGCAATAAAAGGGCTTTATTTCTATGATCAATCCAATGGTGAAAACAGTAAAAATAGTATTGACATATTGGCAAACAAGTTATTGGATAAATTCAATGCTGTATCGGATGTTAACTGGAAGTGGTATGAAGATTACTTAACCTATGCAAACAGTATTTTGCCTGAAGCAATGCTTTATGCTTATTTGGCAACAAAAAATCCGGTTTATAAAAGAAATGCCCTAATCACTTTTAAATTCCTTTTATCAAAAATATTTGTTGGAGATAAAATCAAGGTAATTTCAAATAAAACGTGGTTCCACAATGGAACTATTCCTAATGAATATGGAGAGCAGCCAATTGATGTTGCGAATACAATTCAGACACTGGATTTATTTTATGAAGTATTTAGTAATGATTCATATAAAAATAAAATGGAAATCGCTTTTAGCTGGTTTCTGGGAAATAACCACTTGAATCAAATTATCTACAACCCAATAACGGGAGGATGTTATGACGGGTTGGAAGAGTACAATGTAAATCTCAATCAGGGAGCCGAATCAACTATTTGCTATTTAATTTCAAGACTGATTATGGAAAAGGTCGAAAAAAGAAAGGAAAAAAAGAGGTACAAGTTAATTATGTCTCATAATAATCGATTTTCTGGAGTAGAAGAAATTGAGAAAGTAAACAGGTAGAGTAATTTTTTAATTGGATTCAATAATTACCAAATTAAAATGGTAATGTGTCATGGGTTATATGATTTGTTAATCAAGTTGTTCTTGTCTGTATTCTTATTGATGGTGGTGCCCTATCATATCTACGGGCAAGAGGATTCTGTATTTAAAATAATCAATTGGCGATTGAATAATATTGAAAAACCAATAAAAGTTCAACTCGATACTCTTTATGCCCAATCACTGATAGGTGTGTTTTATAAGTATTCCAATGAAAAACCGATTTGGACAAACTATATTTCCAGCAGGAGAAGACTCAAAAAACTTATAAATATTATTGAAAATTCTGAGCAGGAGGGATTAAACCCACAAGATTATCACCTAAATGCATTAAATACATTTTCACGGTACAATATTTGGCAATTGCATAGAGACCCTTCGATGCTTGCAGATTTGGATATGCTATTAAGTGACGCATTTTTAACTTTATCTACCCATTATTTTATGGGCAAAGTAAATAATAGTAAAATTTTTGGTCCTAAAGAAAATGTATTTGTTGAAAAAAACATACCGCTAATTTTATGGAATGCGGTACAATCAAACGATCTTGAATCGACACTTTTTTCATTATTACCTCATTTCAAACAATATACTTATTTGAAGGAAGGCCTGAAATTTTATAAAGAAAAATTGGAGACTTACCCTGATAGTACAGTGTTTAGAAACCATTACAATAAAATAGCCATTAATATGGAACGGTGGAGATGGATACCTAAGCCAGTTGATTCCATTTTTATTGTTGTAAATATTCCCGGATACCATTTGTGGGTTTTTCAAAACGATGAAATTATACTGAACATGAAAACAATTGTGGGTAAAGTAAGTACTCCTACACCTACTTTTAACTGTGCTTTGACTTATCTGGTGGTACAACCACGTTGGAATATTCCCAATTCAATAATGAAAGAGGAACTTTTGCCTAAAATACTAAAAGATACTGCCTACTTAAGAAGAAACCGTATTTATATCGTTAAGAATTGGTCTGATTACGATGCAATTCGTATCTCTCCACGTTCTTTATCCTGGGAATCAATTTCTACCCGTAACTTTCCATATAAATTAGTGCAATCTTCGGGAGGCGGGAACCCTCTTGGTAATGTTAAGTTCATGTTTCCCAATGAATATGATGTTTACCTTCATGATACTCCCAATTATGCACTTTTTAATAAAACCACACGTGCGTATAGCCACGGATGTATACGTATTGAAAAAGCCAACGAACTTGCATTTTTATTAACTCAAAATCAATCACTCT
>JAOUKG010000813.1 GCA_029882725.1 Cyclobacteriaceae bacterium | reverse complement strand
CGTTGATTGCTGAGCGTATTGGTTTAAATAATCCTCATTCTGCTATTGTTTTTGGTGGTTTGCTGGGTACAAGTAGTGGGGTGGGAGCGGGCTTAGCGGCTACAAATCCTAAGTTGGTACCATACGGTGCCTTGACAGCTACTTTCTATACCGGGCTTGGTTGTTTGTTATGCCCTTCTGTTTACTATTTGCTTGTAGAGGCGGTTTTTTAAAATATTAACCCGGGTAAATATTTTAAAAATAAAACTACATTGGTGAATTTTTGGTAAGTATTCACATTATTTTCCATTTGATACTATTAGTTGCATAATTTGCAAATACCATTTTCTGTTGGTAAAATTCAATTTTTGAACAGAATAAAGCTATACTAGTTTTACTACATGGTTTTGGAATACCATTTTGTATTGTGTCAAAGTGCTATTTCATTAACTGAGTTTAAGTGTATTAAAATTATTCAGCGATGATTAAAAGTAAAATTAAATTCGAGTCATAGGTAAATTCGTCCTTTTTTAAAGAAGTAAAAGAAAGAGTTGATCAATATTTTAAATAACCAATATTATTAGAACTATTGCTCAAAAACACCGTATAAATTATAGAGATAATACTATTTATGGAGCAGTTCGTTCTCATATAAACTTTTTGAAAATAATTGGGCGGGGAGGTTGTGTTCATGTTCAACCTGCTGTCATTTAAAATAGAATTTGCAAACTTAATTAGTTATAAATTTATCCTAAATCTCTCATGATAAAGATAACCCCAACAAACAAAGAAATTGCAATTAAAATAGCTGCAGAGGCATTCATTGATAACCCTTCTATGAATTGGTTTTTAAAAAACGATGATAAAAAGGAACAGAGAATGTATAGCTTGTGTGATTATTGTGTAAGTGTAGCCATGGAGAAAAAAGGTGGTTTTTTGTCTAATGACCTTAATGGAATAACCCTCATTTATAAAAATGATGCGAAGATTTCCTTTTGGGAATATGTAAAACTGTTATTTAAATTATTAAATAAGGCAAGTGGTTGGATTAAGCTTCCAGAATTATTGCATAGGCAACATCAAGTTTCAAAAAGGAGGGGTGATAAGTTGTCTCTTTATGTGTTACTTTTTGCAAGTAATCGTACAAATGGTAATTCCACAGCATATGAGATGAAAGATTTTATATTTGAATATTCAGATAAAATGAAATTGCCAATTTATGTTGAAACAGCATCAAGAAAAACCAAAGTGGCTTACGAGAGATATGGTTTTCAAACCTACGATTCCTGGGAATTAACAGGAACTTCTACGGTGTTGTGGTTTTTAAAATATGAAAATAAAAATAATGGGGGGGGTGTATCTGCCCCAATAGATGAAAGTGCCAGTACGAAGGTTCATACAGTATATGAGGAGTTTGCTTAACAAATCCAGTTTTGTTTAACTACTCAGATAAATTATCAGAATAATCTATTTTTCATATCCTGAAAAACAAGGTTTTGGTTGTTAGTGTCTTTTTGGCTTACACTACTCCTAAGAGCCAGACGTGTGAAGACGTGCAATTGACTATCGATCATTTCAATATCAATTACACTGCCGTCTGGTTTTTTTATGCCTTTATAAATAAGCACAGCACTGGCAGGGTCGGCTGAAGGATCTGAGGTGCTTTTATATACCTTCATTTGGCAACCAACAGGTAGAGTAATCCCTTCTTCTAGGCTCTTTCTTACCACGGTGATAACGCTCATTAGTTCTTGCAATGTTTCTTGAGGTCTGAAATGATACCAAAAAGGTTCCTCTTCTGGTGTATTGCCGGATTCCACATATCCCAACATTGGACCCACAATTCCCACAACAGACAATATTTTAGAAGAAGGTATGACAATAGGATCTATCAAAAAAATATTTTTAGGAGCCAATTTGGCCTTAAAATAACCACTATCCACAATTTCCATTAATAAGGCTCCCCCTGTACTACTACCTGCAAAACTGATATTTTGGTATCCTGCTGCTACCAATCTTTCATATTCTTCTAAAATTGGTTCTTTCCAATCTTGCCATGTTGAATTCTTGAATTCTTCATAGGTCCTTCCGTGACCTCCTAATAATACCTGACTTAACAAAAACTGGTTGCCATTGGCATTATTCCAATTGCGAAACTCATCCCATTCAAAAGTAGTTGCCGTATAACCATGAGTAACAATCAGAACAGGGGTTTGT
>JAOUKG010000067.1 GCA_029882725.1 Cyclobacteriaceae bacterium | reverse complement strand
CCTGACCGATATCCAAAATACCTGGCAAATTATCAGGGTAATAGGGAGGCCACTTTCCACTTCCGGTACGCCATCCGAATTCAGCTCCTTTAATTACATGACAAATACGCACAGGACGATACCAAGGTGTTCCTAAATCCCATTCCATATCGGAATCAAATGTGAATAACTCCCCATTTTCATCAAAAGCAATATCATAAGAATTTCTAAAACCACCGGCCCATAATTCCCAATTCTCTCCATTTTTATCCATTCTCACAATCCATCCTCCTGGAGGTTTCCAGCCACTAAATATGCCATGAGGATCAGTAATAATAGGCAGAATATTATCGTTTTCGTATATATCTGGCATTTGATAACCAATAGAATCCGGCAGCAGGGTACCATTACCGGCTATAAGGTAAATATATCCATCAGGTCCTTTAAGTAAAGAATGAGGACCATGCTCCCCCCCTCCTTTCAACGATTGGATTAAAATCATCTTATCATAATTGTCATCGTTGTTGGAGTCAATAAGTTTATATAATCCAGATCCCGGATTTTTTTCCGACCTTTCTTGATTTACTGTAACAAACAGCCCATCCTCTGTCCAAAGTAAACCTTGTGCATATCCAATTTCAAGATCAATAGACTCGATATTATCCATATTAATAGTTTCATCATCCAAAGGAGGATAAAATCTAAAAACCTTACCGTATTGATCGGATACCAAAAGACGTCCTTTGTTGTCGGAAGTAATTGAAACCCAGCTTCCAAAAGTGCTATCGGAAGATTCAAGAATCTTCTCTACTTCAAAACCATCCACAATATTTAACTGAGGAGATAAATTCTCGCTTTTCTTACATGAAGCAAGAAAAAAAACCAAACAGACCGTTAATGATATTATACTTCTTCCCATTTTTTAAATTCGTTCCAATATTCTTTTTTCATTCCAAAAAGGCTTTAACCTGATGCCCTGCCTTCCTCTGTAATTTCAAGAGTCATGGCAAATTTCTCTTTCCAGGGAATTCCCGGCATGTAAATTTCACTATATATGGTTATCTATTTTATAAAAATTTTACTATCACTTTGTAGGTAAATATAATTATTTTTATGAGGCATCGACACTAAAAATACACTATCTTTCAAAACAATCTTTACATTATTATAAAAAGTTTTTTGCAACCCAAGATCCTTAATTTGATCTGTGAATTGTCCCGTTTTCTTTTTAAACTCATGTTCCAAATAATATACTTGTCGTAATTTCCAATATATTTCATCCAACTTACCATCAACAACAATAGAATCTTGCAGTTTATGTACCACTTACCTCCTTGGTGAATATTGGTACCCCCCTTCGTCCGTTTTTTGAAAGGGAAACACCAAAAAGGGTAAAGCATTACAAAAAACAAATAAAAGAAAGTGAACTAATATTTTCATATGTATATTAAATGTGTAACCATTCTCACAATTAAATATTTTTACATTCCTTAATTTTACTTTAAATTTTGTGAATATGAATCATTACTGGGAAATTTTTATAAACGGTTATAAAGGATATGCCTCTTATTTATGGCATGAAATCTTAAATCCTGGTTGGCACAATTATTTTTATTGGCTCATAGGCGTTTCATTATTCTTTTTCAGTTTGGAACTTATTGCGCCCTGGAGGAAAAATCAATCAAAATTCAGGATGGATTTTTGGTTGGATGCCTTTTATATGTTTTTCAATTTCTTTTTGTTTAGTCTTGTTATTTATAATGCAGCCTCCGATGTATTTGTAAACCTATTCAAAGACGGTTTGTCATTGATAGGCATTACTAACCTGGTGGTTTTTGAAGTTCTAAGTTGGCCAATTTGGGCACATTTATTACTGGGCTTTTTTGTTAGAGATTTTGTGCAATGGTGGGTACACCGGTTGCTGCATTGGTCTCCAAGGTTATGGGAATTTCACAAGGTTCATCATTCTGTTAAACAAATGGGGTTTGCTGCACATTTACGATACCACTGGATGGAAAATGTAGTATATAGAACTATTGAGTATATTCCACTGGCCCTCATAGGAATTGGACTAAACGACTTTTTCATCATCCACATATTTACTCTCGCCGTAGGCCATTTCAACCATAGTAATTTCACATTTCCTCTGGGACCTTTTAAATATATATTCAACAATCCAAGAATGCATATTTGGCATCATGCCAAGGATATTCCGTCCGACAGACCTTATGGAATAAATTTTGGTATTACCTTGAGTTTATGGGATTATATATTCAGAACAAATTACATACCCCGCGATGGCCGTGATATTGAGCTGGGATTCCCCCATGATGAAAATTTTCCCAAAGATTTTATTTCGCAAAATTTACATGGAATAAAACCTGAAAGTGGTAAGGAGGAGTAACTATTCAATTATTCACTATATATATCCTTACTGTAATGTGTTTCTGGGTTTATATAGTTGGGGTAAATTTTATAGTGCTCTTTTTCAACTAATTTAAAAAGCGTTTTCTTAAATTCATCAATGTTTTGCCCCGTGGTTGCTGAAACAAATATACCCTTTTCTACTTGTAAATCTTCTCTTTCTTCTTCGGAAAGCTTGTCTACCTTATTATAAACATATAATACAGGTTTATCTACAACACCCAACTCTTTTAAAGTTTTTTCAACTACTTCAATTTGATTTTGATGAAAAGGATAAGAAATATCTACTACATGTATTAATACATCCGCTTCCTTAATCTCATCAAGTGTAGATTTAAATGATTCAATAAGGTGATGAGGCAGTTTTCTTATAAACCCCACTGTATCCGACAACAAAAATTGTATTCCATTTAGAAAAACCTTTCGCACGGTAGAGTCAACAGTGGCAAACAATTTATCCTCTTCTTTTACTTTAGATTTAGCGATAAGGTTCATTAAAGTGGATTTACCAACATTGGTATACCCCACAAAAGAAACCCGCACAATACCTTCCCGGTGCTTGCGCTGGACTTTCATTTGTTTTTCAATCTTGACTAACCTGGTTTTCAAAACTTTAATCTGATCCCGGATCATCCTGCGGTCAGTTTCAATTTCTTTTTCTCCTGCTCCTCCCCGGGTTCCTGTTCCACCTCGCTGCCTTTCGAGGTGAGTCCACATTCTTGTCAGTCTCGGTAGGATATATTGGTATCTAGCAAGTTCGACCTGTGTTTTAGCTTGGGCTGTTTGGGCCCTGTCCAGGAATATATCCAGTATAAGTAAGCTCCTATCGTAAATTCTGACTTTGGTTTCCCTCTCCAGGTTCCTTATTTGTGAGGGTGAAAGATCATCATCAAAAATCAAACAATTGACGTTTTCGGTTTCAATGATAATTTTAATTTCTTCCAATTTTCCACTACCTATATAATAGCGTAAATCCGGACGAGGTAATCGTTGGAACACCTTTTTTACCGTCTCAATTTTAGCCGTTAAGGCTAGAAATTCAAGTTCATCTATATACTCTTCAGCTTGAGCTTGTCGTACCTGATCGGTAATAAGCCCTACTAAAATAGCCTTATCGGCTTCCTTCTGATCTGTTTCAAACCCCATTTTATAAAAATAATTTCACAAATGTACTTTTTAGGTTACATTCGCGCCGCTGCAAATATCAATATATAATAAGAAATTATCTAATTTTGTGGACTTCTAAAATGATACTTGATAAATGAAAATTGCTGTAGTTTTAAATACTTCGTGGAATATTTACAACTTTAGAATGGGGTTGATTAAGGCTTTACAAGCCCAGGGTCATAGTATTTGCTGCGTAGCTCCACATGATGAGTTCACATCCAAACTAAAAGAAGCCGGTTGTGAGTTTTCAGATATAAAGATGGATAGCAGAGGGGTTAACCCTGTAAAAGACTTTCTTTTATTTTTCGAACTCAAAAAAATATACAAAAAACAAAAACCTGATATCATTCTTCATTATACAGTTAAGCCCAATATTTATGGCACTTTGGCGGCCAAAAGTCTTGGTATACCGGTTATCAATAATGTTTGCGGGCTAGGTTCATCATTTATTCGTGGGGGAGTTATTGCTCATATTGTACAAAGTTTGTACAGGTTTTCATTTTTATTTGCCAGCAAGGTATTTTTTCAAAATCCAGATGATCACCACCTTTTTGTTTCGAAAAAACTTTTGCGAGAAGAAAAAACTGATATTGTTCCTGGATCAGGTATAGACCTTAATTATTTTAGTCCCAGAATAAATGACAATAATGACAACTTTTCATTTTTAATGATAAGCAGAGTAATTAAGGACAAGGGTGTTTTTGAATTTGTAGAGGCTGCAAAAACTATTAAAGGGAAGTATCCAAAGGTGAAGTTCAAATTATTGGGAGCTCTGGACGATCACCACATTCATGGAATACCAAAAGAAACATTAACAAAATGGGTCACTGAAGGAACCATAGAATATCTGGGAACAACTGAAGATGTTCGTCCTTATATATCCGAATCAGATTGTGTGGTTCTACCAAGTTACAGAGAGGGGACTCCAAGAACATTACTTGAAGCTGCAGGGATGGGAAAACCTCTAATTACCACAGATACTCCCGGATGCAGACAAGTTGTTGAAGACGGGCACAATGGCTGGTTATGTAAATCAAAAAATGCAGATGATCTTACAAATAAAATAGAAAAAGTATTATCTGCATCTAGGGAAGATCTCATAAAATGGGGTGAAAACAGTCTTCTAAAAGCAAAAAAAGAGTTTAGTGAAGAAATCGTCATTGAAAAATATAAAGCTCAAATTCAACAATTAGCCCTTTCAAATTGACCATTAACATTTTCAGACTTACCTTTCGAAAAAAAAGTAGATGGAATTTATTAAAACTGGTTTTGAGGGGTTAATTGAAATAATACCAAAAGTGTTCCACGACTCCAGAGGATACTTTTTTGAAACATATAGAAAGGATTTGTTTCAAAAAGAAGGAATTACCACTGAATTTATTCAATCAAACCAATCTAAATCAAAAGCCAACGTAATACGTGGTTTGCATCTTCAATTTCCGCCCTATGCTCAGGCTAAACTTGTTAGAGTAATTACTGGGGCTGTTTTGGATATTGTTGTAGACCTTCGAAAAAACAGTAAAACATTTGGGCAACATTATAAGTGCCTTCTTACAGAAGAAAAAAACAACATGTTATATGTTCCGGAAGGATTTGCACATGGCTTTTCTGCAATTAAAGACAGTGTGTTTCATTATATGGTAAATAACGTCTACAACAAAGAGTCAGAATATGGTATTTTATGGAATGACTCAACCCTGAACATAGACTGGGAAATAGAAAACCCTTTGGTTTCGGATAAAGATAAGAATTTACATAACTTTGAAGAATTCAAAATTATTAATTCATTCTTCTAATGAGGCATTTTTTCATTTATTTAGTAATCCTTCTATCCGTCATCACAAGTTGCAGAACTCACCGTGAAAACATCATGTTTTCCTTACCCAATAATGGTGCTTCCAAAACTTTTGATTCTGAGATAAATCAAGATTCCACCTTTAAAATAAAACCTTTCGATTTGCTTAAAATAGAGGTCTATACAAAAGCAGGGGAATTACTAATTGACCCAGAACTTAGATTGCGCGAATCCAGTAGTTTACAATCAATTGAATCAAGGGAAAATATTTATCTTGTAGATAAAAATGGAAATGTAAAACTTCCAATGATTGGAGATGTGCTTTTACTAGATATGGATGTAAGAAGTGCCGAGTCCTTCATCGAAAATGAATTCACTAAATTTTATGATAAGTTATATGTTACAATTCAATTTAAAAACAAAAGAGTATATGTATTAGGTGCATCGGGTGGTAAAGTAATACCTCTTGAAAACGAAAACACAACATTAATTGAAGTCATTGCATTAGCGGGAGGTATTGATAATACAGGCAATGCAGGAAATATCAGGTTAATACGAGGCGAAGAAGTTTTATTGGCGGATCTAACCACATTCGAAGGATACAAAGCTGCAGATCGAATAGTTCAGCATGGAGATATTGTATATATCGAACCTGTTAGAAGGCCTTTTGTTGAAACATTAAGAGAAGTGGCTCCTGGAATTGGTGTAATTTCCGGCCTAATTTCACTTACAGCACTTATACTTAATTTGGTAAGATGAAAAACGAGGAGTTTAAAAATATTAACCAAGATCAGGAAATTCTTGATACGGCCAAATTGGCAGGTATCATAAGGCGAAGTTGGAAACTCGTTATATTCGTTTTTTTACTTTGTAACACAAGTGCTTACCTATATATACGGTGGACAAAACCTCTTTATGAGTCAACTTCAGAAATAAAATTGGATATAGAGGCCGATGCAATGGAATTTGGCTTTGGTAATTTCTTTGAAGAAAAAAATCTAAGTATTTTGTCCGGGGAAATTGAATTATTGAAGTCACGCCTCTTTTTTAAAAGAGTAATTGATTCTTTAGAACTGGATGTAGGTTATTTCACACAAGGAAGACTTCTTAAGGATGAAAAATATCCAATAGCCCCAATTAAAGTAACCTATAATCTAACAGGCACTTCCTGGGTGGATACACCCGTATTTATTAATTTCACAAAGGATGATAAATTTCAACTTTCATTGTTGGAAAATTCCTTTGACGGACAGCCGCGATATGACTTTAACCAAACTATTGAACTTCAGGGCATTACACTAAATATAGAAAAAAATGAATTTCAGTTTGATCCTAAAATAGAAGATTTATATTTTATAATAAACAGTTATGAATCCCTTCAGAACTATTTTGAAAGTAACCTGAATGTTGAATTACTTAATTTAAAGGCCAATACAATTCGCATTTCTTTTACAGACCACAATCCAACTAAAGCCCGTGATTTGGTCAATGCCATCAATAATATTTATATTAATTATACTCAAAAAGAAAAAAGTCTGGCCAATACAAAAAAAATAAATTGGATAAACAGTCAATTATCGATCATTGAGGATAAACTGGGGAATTACGAGGATTTTTTTGAAGCTTTTACCATACAAAACAGAACGAGTGATCTTGATGAAGACCTAAAAAAGACCATTTATCAAATCAATAGAATTGACTCAAACCGATTTACAATCAGCACACAAGTTGAATTATTATCCAACCTTCAAAACAACCTTAAAGAAAGCAAGATTATCTCACCTTCAAGATATTTTTCAGATGAGTTATCTACCTCAATAAATAAATTCAATGATCTTGTTGTTCAAAAAGAACAAATGGGGCTTACCTACAAGGAAACTACATTTGCAATGCAGGAGTTGGAACAGAATATTCATATTTTACAAAGTAAGTTATTGGAAATTGCTCAGGCCAGGGAGAGACAACTGCAAAAAGAATATGCAAATCTCAACAAAAAAAGGAGCCAACTTGAAAGTGAATTCGCCAAAATTCCGGGAAAAAACACTGAATTCAACAAAAATGAAAGATTTTACCACCTTTACGAAGAGTTTTACCTTTCATTAATGCAGAGTAAAGCAGAATTTGAAATAGCAGTTGCCGGGCTCACTCCAAATTTTAAAATTCTTTCGCCTGCCTATACCCCACCCTCTCCCATATATCCGAAAGGAATTATTGTTTATGGAGTGGGAATGGTGAGTTCTTTTATTTTTAGTTTCTTATTTATTGCTTTAAAATATTTAATTGAAGATAAAATTGAAAATGTAGAACAAATAGAAAATATAGTTCCATTTAATGTAATGGGGAGTATACCTAAGAGCAAATTGACTTCAGAAAATAACAGATTGGTTGTTAATTTAAATTCAAAATCGGGAGAAAGTGAGGCTCTGCGAACTATTCGTACCAATTTACAGTTTTTAATACCGCAGGCTGATCAAAAAACTATTTCTATAACATCCTGTGTAGGTGGAGAAGGCAAAACTTTTGTTGCTCTAAATCTGGCCGCAATTCTTGCAATGTCGAAAAAGAAAGTAATAATATTGGATTTGGATATGCGAAAACCACAGATAAGCAAAAGTCTGAATGAAAATGGGGAGAATAAAAAAGGAATGAGCACAATTCTAATTAATAAAGAAAAGGTTGAAGATTGTATCATACAATCAGACCATAGTAACCTTTTTTATATACCCTCAGGACCAATACCTCCAAACCCTTCCGAACTACTTCTTAACGGAGAGTTTGAAAACTTATTAATACAACTAAGAAAAGATTTTGATTATGTAATATTAGATACACCCCCTGTGGGCCTTGTTACCGATGGGATTCTGGCAATGAAACATTCCGACTTATCTTTATTGGTTGTCAGATCTGGTTATACCCGTAAAAAAGACCTTTCTCGTGTACTTAGATATATACCTTTTGAGAAGGGTAAAATCTCGGTGATTTTAAATAATGTAAGCCGGTCTTCTCTGTATGGCTATAATTATGGCTATTACTCTGATAAAGAAAATTAATTGTGTTTAAACTTTTCAAAAAACAACAACCCGTTGATTTATCTGTTTTAGGTACAGATGTACACAGTCATTTATTGCCTGGCATTGACGATGGTGCAAGAGTATTCGATGACAGTCTGGAAATGATTAGAGCATTGATACAATTGGGGTATAAAAAACTCATTACCACTCCACATATCATGCAGGATTATTACCCAAATACTCCTGAAATTATATTAACAAAATTGGAGGAACTAAAAATTGTACTAAAAGAAAATGACCTAAATATTGAAGTGGAAGTAGCCGCAGAATACTATTTGGATGAATTTCTAATGGAAAAATTAGATAATACAGATCAGCTACTCACTTTTGGAAAAAATTACATACTATTTGAAATGTCTTTTTATAATGAGTCACCATTTATAAAAGATTTTATATTCAA
>JAOUKG010000812.1 GCA_029882725.1 Cyclobacteriaceae bacterium | reverse complement strand
TCAGATGATGAGCGGTACATATATATTTAAAAGAATACTTTACAGCCAGTTCTCCAAACCATTGATATCGCAATTCGCGCGCTGCCATTTGGGTGGAGATGTGTTGTTTAGCGGCATGATTTTTGGTGTCAACAGTCTTACTTAAAAAGGATATGTTCCGATCGTCGCAAAATTTTTTAACAAAAGCTTCATCCTCTGTTGATTCAATTCCTCTTAGATTAAAATTAACATGAGCTACAGTAATGTTTAAACCTAATTTATTAAAAACATCAATCATAGCCATGCTATCCACACCACCACTTGAAGTCAATAAAAAGTTGCATTGGTTAAAATCTTTTACATTTTCAACCAGAAACATTCGAATTTTATCAATGAATTCCTTTTCTAACATTAGTTTTGCATTTCATTTATGAAAAGACAGGTAAAAATACAGATTGCATTTATAATTGTCCTTATGGCAATCATTTTTCCTGCGTACAGTCAGGTAAAACTTTCCATCAAAAAAGCTGACTATGCAAAAGGGAAAGTAGTAAATGGCTCCTTGCTAAACATACTTACGGGCAACGTGGTTATGTTGCATGATGATGCTACTATTTATTGTGATTCAGCAGTATTTTATGATGAATCCAACCGAGTGGAAGCTTTTGGAAGAGTAAGGATAGTAGACACCAATACTACTATTTCTTCAAACCGTGCCAGTTATACCGGTGATTCCAAAATAGCTGCACTAAGAGGCAATGTAGTTTTTCGGCAAACCGACGGAATTACATTATATACAGAAAAATTGGATTACAACAGGGGAAATGGCCTTGCCAAATACTTTGATGGTGGAAAATTAGTTGATGGTGTAAATGTTCTCAATTCAGTTCGGGGATATTACAACGAACATTCCCGAATAGCGAGTTTTGGTAAAGATGTGAGAGGAAAAAATCCTGACTGGAGTCTTACTTCCGATACTCTCCAATACAACACCAATACAAAAGTGATGAATTTCACCGGGCCTACCACGCTTGTTGATAATAATCAAAAATCAGCCAAGTATGAAACTGGTTTTTATAATACAATTACCAAAAGGTCGTCGTTGAGATCGGGGGAATTTGAAACCCCTAACTATTTTCTTCAGGGAAACCAGATTGAATTAAACGACCAGACGCAATATTACACTGCTACTGAAGATGTATTTATGATTTCCAAAGATGACAATGTAATCATATCAGGAGAAAAGGCAATCTATGACAAAGCCCACGGCAGGATAAAAGTATTTCAAAATGCTCTTCTAAAAAGAGTGCTTTCTGAAGGGGACACCTTATACCTTAGAGCGGACACATTGATGTCGGTGGAGCAGGAGGATGCTGAAAAGGATATTTTGTATGCCTATAAAAATGTGTCAGTTTACAAATCTGATTTTCAGGGAATCGCAGATTCAATTGTTTACAGTTCTAAAGATTCTTTGATGTATTTTTATCAGGACCCGGTATTATGGACTGAGGGATCTCAACTCACTTCAGACACAATGCGGATGGTTATGAAAAATGGAGTTATGGATGAATTAGTGATGAGCTCGAATTCATTTATTATTTCTAAAGATAAATTAAATCAATACAACCAGATAAAAGGTCGTGTAATGGTTACCAAATTCAAGGATGAAGAGATCTCCAGAGTTAATGTTTCGGGAAATGGGGAGAGTATATATTTTGTGATTGATGAAGAGAAGGGCAAATTGACGGGAATGAATAAGGTTATTTGCTCCAATATGTTGATTCGTTTTTTAAATAATAATGTAAACCGCATTACCTTTTACGTAAATCCGGATGGCGACTTTTACCCTCCACATGAAATAAAAGAGGAAAACGCCTATTTAAATGGGTTTAGTTGGAGAGAACAGGAAAAACCAAGCCGTGAATATGTTTTAAGATTGGAGGAACTTAAAGTATTGGAAACTCCTACAAAGACAAAAAAAATACAGGAGTAACGTAACTCAATAAATTATATTGCTTTTACGATAAATTATTTTTATCTTCCGTTTCGAGGTTTTATCTTCAGAAAGATGAAATTTCAATTGAATCAAACAATTTATCTTTTAGATTCGATTATAAATTATTTATAACCTAAAGAATACTATTTAGAAACACTTTTAATTAAACAAATAAACATTTTACAAGTTGGCTCGCATATATTATACGATATTATTTATTTTT
>JAOUKG010000811.1 GCA_029882725.1 Cyclobacteriaceae bacterium | reverse complement strand
TGAATTAATGGAAACCGGCATAAAAGCCATGCTTGCTTCGCTGGACCCCTATACAAATTATATCTCTGAAGACAGGATTGAAGAATTCAGAACAGAAAACACAGGGCAATACGCCGGAATTGGAATACAGGCATTCAATCTTCATGGAAAAACTATTATAAGTGCTGTGGCTGAAGGGTATCCGGGTGCAGAAAATGGTTTGAAAATTGGTGATCAAATCGTAAAGGTGAATGGGATTGATATCACCAGAATGAATTTCAAAGAATCTGATGAACTTTTAAAAGGGCAGGTAAAAACCCAGGTAGTTCTTTCAATAAAGCGATTTAATGTAGATCACCTTATAGAAATTAGTTTTATAAGAGAAAAAGTGAAAATAGCCCCTGTTCCTTTTGTTAGGATGGTTGATGGTACATTTGGTTATTTTAAGCTAAATGAATTCACAATGAACTGCAGTAAAGACGTGAAAAAGGCATTGCAGGAAGTATTAGAGGAGGGTGCCAAGGGAATTATTTTTGATTTAAGGGGAAATCCGGGAGGCCTTTTAATGGAAGCTGTAAGCATTTGTAATTTATTTATTCCAAAAGGGTATGAAGTAGTAAGTACACGTGGTAAGTTTTCAAGCCACAACACAAAATATTTAACCTTAAACTCACCAACCAATACAGAAATACCCATTGTAATTCTTGTTAATGGTATGAGTGCCTCTGCTTCCGAAATTGTGGCTGGTACACTTCAGGATTATGATAGAGCCGTTGTAATTGGAACAAAATCATACGGCAAAGGATTAGTACAAATTTCAAGACCTTTAAGCTACAACTCACAATTAAAGGTTACTACTGCTAAATATTATATCCCGAGTGGAAGGTGCATTCAGGTACTGGATTATTCTTCAAGAAATGAAGATGGAAGTGTAGGGAAAATTGCAGATAGCCTGAAGACCATTTTTAAAACAAAAAACGGAAGACCTGTTATGGATGGTGGAGGAATAGATCCTGATATTGAGGTTGAAGAAGTGGAAACACCAAAAATAGCAGAATCATTATTAATTAATGGTTTGATTTTTGAATTTGCTACAGAGTTTTATTATTCAAATAAAGTAATTGAGCAGCCTGAAAACTTCGAAATAAATGATTATGTATATAATTCATTTAAAAACTGGTTGCATAATAAGGAGTATTCCTATGAAACTGAAATTGAAAATCAGCTAATTCAATTGGAGAAACATGCTGTTCGGGAAAAATATTATGATCAATTAAAACCTGATATTGAGAGATTGCAAGAAAAATTAAAAACCAGAAAAGAGACTGATCTGGAGCTTTATCAAAGTTATATTCGAAAACAATTAAAAGAAGAAATCATAAGAAGGTATTACAACGATAG
The DNA here is from genome assembly GCA_029882725.1 of Cyclobacteriaceae bacterium. Classification (GTDB taxonomy): domain Bacteria; phylum Bacteroidota; class Bacteroidia; order Cytophagales; family Cyclobacteriaceae; genus JAHEMU01. The sequence continues at coordinate 823 of JAOUKG010000811.1, read as the reverse complement.
CGGAATAGTAGCAGCTTCACTCGATGATGATCCGTTTATAATGCAAGCCAAATTAATTTTAAATGATCACTCAAAATATAAAATGATATTGAACTAATAATCCCAATCAAAGTATTCATCTTCCTCAAGCTTTAGCGCCTTTTTCTTTTCTTTTTGTTTATTTTGGAAAGCTTCTTTGAGTTCTTTTACCTCATTTTTGAGATCTGAGATCACTTGATTTTTTGTTCCTTGCTTATCCAGCGATATTTTATAATCATCGGTAGTTCCTGTGAGCAAGAGGTGAATTCTCGGGACATTCGTTCCATCATCTTCAATAGCTCCAAACATTTCATCTTTATCAATTTTGGGTGTATTTATAATTGGTGCTACAATTTTATAATGAATATGTTGATCGAAGGTATGTGTACCGCCAATTAATATGTTGGTTACGTTCGAATTGATTTGCATCTGTGGAAGGTATACAGTTTGATCTTCAATATGAATATCATTGGTTAAATCGGAAAATCGAAAATGTTTGAGATTATCTTTTGGCAGATAGGGTGCCAATAGCAACATAGGCTCAAAATTCTTTAACTCTCCTCCTCTAATTGCAACATTCATATCTGCAACCAGGGATTGTGGAATAAATTCAAGGTTCCGCGTAAAACTCATATCGGCGGTAACTGTACTTGTCATTTTTCCTGAAAGGTGATGATGTGTTAACCAATCCTGATTAAAATCCTCAAAAATATAGAACATACTGTCTAAATTAATTTTATCAAGTTCAAATCGAGTTAAAACTTCAATCGTTTCTCCCCCTGTATCTACAAAACCCTCTAACAAA
>JAOUKG010000066.1 GCA_029882725.1 Cyclobacteriaceae bacterium | reverse complement strand
AACGGGTGCAAAAAAAGATCTTTTGAAAAGAGTAAAGACCGGAATATTTTTAACACTTATTTTAGGTATTGCCTTTCTTATTGGGCAGTTTTATTCTTGGAAAGAGCTAATTTCTAATAATGTGTATTTCACCGGGGGAAACCCTGCGGAATCATTCATTTATGTATTAACAGGTGTACATTGGGTACATTTGGTAAGTGGATTGATCTTTGGTTTAATAGTTACTGTTAATACTTTTAGATTTAAAGTTCATTCAAAATCCATGGCTCAACTAGAAATGTTTGCCACATATTGGCATTTTCTAGGGGCTTTATGGATTTATTTATTCTTTTTTTTAATGTCGAACCATCAATAATTAGTTAAATGGCAAATACTGCTACAAGTACGATAAAAAATCTATGGAATGGGGGAGTAGAACCCTTTAGAGCTAGTTATGGAAAACTCATGATGTGGTTTTTCCTTATGTCTGATGCTTTTACCTTTTCTGCCTTATTGGTAGCTTATGGTATGGTAAGAAGTGCCCATCCAGCCTACGAAGGTTCTCCTGAAATGTTTACTTTTTCACAGGAGTATTGGCCAATTCCGGAAAAGGTCTATGAAGCAATCCCTTTCTTTCATGGGGTTGAGGCACCACTGGTTTTTGTAGGCTTAATGACCTTTATTCTGATTTTAAGTAGTGTTACTATGGTTCTGGCCGTTGAAGCCGGTCAAAGAATGGATAAAAAAGCTGTTGAAAAGTGGATGATTTGGACTATCATTGGTGGTCTGTTATTCTTAGGTTGTCAAGCATGGGAGTGGACTCACTTTATTGTAGGTGATGGTATTACTGGTGCAAATTTGACACATAATCAATATGGTCCTCCGGCATTTGCTGATTTCTTCTTTTTTATTACAGGGTTTCACGGTACTCACGTCTTTAGTGGTGTCTTATTAAACTTTATGGTTTATTACAGAACTGCTACAGGATTATACGAGCGTAGAGGACATTATGAAATGGTTGAGAAAATTGGACTGTATTGGCATTTTGTTGATCTGGTTTGGGTATTTGTGTTTACCTTCTTTTATCTTGTTTAATTTTTATTTATAGAATTTATGGAATCTCACGAAAATATATCTTCAATAGAAGTAAAACCTGCTGATAAAGCCAAAATACGTCACCTATTAAAGGTAGCTTTAATATTGTTTGTTATAACAGTACTTGAATTTGGTGTAGCTTTTTTAATGCCTCATGAAATGCATACAATAAAAGTATGGATATTTATTGGTATGACTATTATTAAGGCTGCTTACATTATTGGAGAGTTTATGCACCTTGCTCACGAAGTTAAATCATTGATGTGGTCTGTTGTACTCCCTATGGTTTTTGTGATTTGGTTAATTATCGCCCTAATGTATGAAGGTAATTCTGTTTTAAACTCTATTGGTGGATAACATTATATCCTTTTAATTTATAATTTTAATAAAAGAACCCCTTAATTGGGGTTTTTTTATTAAAACCTTTTCCATGTAATTAATTCTATTTATTGTCAATTTTATTTACTGTATTTAATGCTAAATTTCAGTAAATATTTCAATTCATGTATACATCGGTTAAATTTTCACACATTAATAGGTTGAATAAGTGTTATCAATCTTTATTAAGAGAAGCAGGTTTACAGGAAGAAGGTAATCCTAAAGTATATACCATGATTATTGAAAAAGCCGAGTTTTTGGCTCAGTCAATAAGAAGGTTATGTCGTGAATAGTAGTTTGTATTCTTAATTTAAACTGTTATTAGAAAAGTTCTCAAAAGTGAGGACTTTTTGATTTTATATAACCTATAAAAAAGGGGCTACATAATTCTATTATGTAGCCCCTTTTTAAATTTTATTTTTTAAATATTATTTCTTTTTCTTTTTCTTGGAGCTGCTTTTTTGTGCAGGAAGTGATTTTAGAAGTTCTTCATTAAGTTTAACATAACCAAAGTCATTGCCAGAGGCCTTTGCCAAATCCAATGATTTTTGTGCTGTAGATCTTGCGCCTTCAATATCACCTTTCTTTACTAACATCTTAGCCATTACATGTAAGTTCCAAAAAGGAGGCTTTTCTGTAGATGCTAAATACAATTCCATCCACTTTACAGCCTGATTAATATCTCTGTCTGTTTGAAAGTAATAATTGGCTGCGGCTAAGTAATTAGCTGGGCTAACTTGTGTTTTAGCAGCAATTTCTGCCATTATTTTACTGTCATAATCTACAGTAACAGGAATCTTTACAGATGTATTTTCCCACATAAGTTGGATGTTAGCTGTTGTATTGTCTTCTGAAATATCAGAAATTGTAATAGTAAAAGTTTCAACAGTTTCACTAAGTCTGTTAGGTTTAACAGATAGTTTAGCTACTTCATTTGCAATTTTGTATCCGTTAACATTTCCGCCTAAACTAAGGTCATCGTATAACATAACTTCCCATGAGTCCTGACCTGGTTTTGTGAATAATAAATATTCACCACCTTTTACCTTCTTATCACCGAAAGTTATTGAATCTTGAAAGCTAACAACCGTACCTGAATTTGCTCCTGTTCTCCATAACTGACCAAATGGAACCAAAGCATTTTCTGTACCGAATATGTTTCTTCCTTTCTTTTTAGGTCTGTAGTAATCTATTTTAATTGTAGTTAATCCTACAGTTGATGAAACGCTTCCCCATGAACTTGCAACGGGTAATCCAATTTGGGCATTAACTTGCAATGAGGGTATTATAAATAGTGTTATTAAAAGTGTAAATAGAAATGATCTTTTCATGATTTTTTAATTAGTTATTTTGAAAATATTTTTACGTGTTTTTTATTATTGAATGTAGCACCTGAAAGTGATTTCTGCAAAGTAAAAACCCTGCTGTTGACGTATTTATAGGTGAAATTCAATTAGCGTTAAAGGTACAACTATAGTTCTTACATTGTCAAATAAATTTTATTATTCGATAGTAATGGATTATTATAAGTTGAATATTTTTTTTATACTCGGTTATGGCCTTTGGTTCGTAATTAGGGATAATAAGGCAAGATAGATTTGCGAAAAAGCAGGATTTAACACTGAAACAGTGTAACTATTATGGACAGCATTAAAACCTACTTCTTTATAGATATTTAAAATATTTTATACCTATTAGAATCGCTATTCTATAATCCCGCTTAAATTTATCCTTTGTTAAATCAGGTATAATATTGTAAATTTTACTGTAAATAAGTCAATCTCCTGAAAGTAACATTTATACCTTAGAATGTATTGTTTATATTTGTATAAATAATTTAGAAATGAGCAAGGTACTATGTCCAGTAGATTTTTCAGAAGCTTCATTGAATGCAGTTGAATATGCAGCGAATATTGCCGCAAAAATGAAATACTCACTTCACTTAGTTAATGTTTTTACTGAAGATGAGTTTAATAAGGTAGTTAATAGTGTCCGTTTAAATAAGTCTTTTAAAGAAGCTTTTGGAGAAGCAAAGGTTAAACTTGATGCTATTTGTAAGGAAGTGAATAATAATTATAAGTCTCAGGGATTAGTTAATTGCGAGAATGAAGTATCTCTTGGTGAGTTGGAGGATGTTTTACTCGATCAATCCAAGGAAAGTGAGGTGCAGGTTATTGTTATGGGAACTACCGGTGTAGGTAAGAGCACCTGGATTGGTAGTAATACCAGTCATATGGTTCTAAAATGCACTAAACCTTTATTTTGTATACCAATAAAAGCCAGTTATACTGGTTTTGAAAAGATTGTCTATGCTACTGATATTGATGAGTCTGATAAAATTATTATTCAGGATGTAGTTTCATTTGCATTGACTTTTAACTCCCGGATTTATGCTTTGCATCTTTATTCCAAGTTGGATAAATTGGAAGAAATGGAAATTAATGTTTTTTTCGATGAACTAAAGAGTTTTATTCCATACAAAAAGATTAGCTTTGAAAGCATAAAATATGATGGTGAGTTAAGTCATTCTCTAATTAAATATATGCAGGATAAGGGATGTAGTTTGTTGGCAATATATTCAAAAAACAGAGGTGCTTTGGAAAGTCTTTTTCATAAAAGTTTGGCCAAAGAACTTTCCGTTATTTCCAATCAACCCTTAATGATTTTAAAGTGAAAATGAGTAGTAAAAAGATAAAACTGCTCTTTCTGGTTTTTTTATTTTCAGGTGTTGTTTTTTCACAGGATAAAATTATCAGTGGGGTTATTAGTAAATACGACGAGAGTAATGTAGTGATGGCTCCTGATGGAAAAACACTGTATTTTACTTTCTCAAACCATATTTTGAATCGCGGTGGTAAAAGGGATAAGGGTGATATTTGGTATTCTATACATCAAGGAGATTCAGGCTGGTCGGTGCCTATGCGTATTGCAGGTCCAATCAATAATCATTTAAATAATAGGGTTTTGGGATTTTCTCCGGACGGTAGAATTATGTATCTACATGGGCAATATGGAGGTCCTAATAAAGGGGCAACTACAAGTGGTATTTCACTAAGCAGGTGGAATGGTAGAATGTGGACAGATCCTGTAAATATGTATATTCCCTCATTCAAAAATGGTTCTTCTGAACAAGGAGGTTTTATTTCTTCTGACGGACAAGTCCTTTTGCTATCTATTGATTCCTATGGTTCAATAGGTAATGAAGATATTTATGTGTGTTTTAAAAATGGAGAGGGATGGACAGAACCCCTTAATCTAGGGGGCTCTATCAATACTACATTTCAGGAATTTACTCCTTATTTATCGATAAATAAGAGAGCTTTGTTTTTTTCTTCCAATGGTCGGGGAGGATTAGGAAGTAGTGATATTTTTGTTTCTTATAGATTAGATGACACTTGGACTAATTGGTCGGAACCTGAAAATTTGGGTTCTGCATATAATAGTGCTGGTAGAGATAATAATTTCCTAATGGTTGATCAAATGAGGAAAGTGTTGTGGGTATCTTTAAATAATAGTGATGAATACGGTGAAATAAGGATTGCTGAGCCTCTTCCTTCTTTAGATTCTTTGTTTAGTGAAAAACCTGAAATACCTGTTTTGGCAGAAGAAATATCTGAAGAAGTAGAGAAAAGTGTTTTTGGAAGAGTAACAGATCAGGCAGGACAACCACTTACCGGTGTAAATGTGGATATAACAGTTGAAGGTAAAACCACAATTGTAAAGACGGATTTATCGGGAATTTATCTTTTTGAGGAACAAGTAAATGGACCTGCTGTAATACATGTTTCTGTACCAACTTATATTCCTCAATCTGAAAATGTAAACCTTCAAATCGGAAGTCAAAGAGAGTTGAATTTTAGTTTGTTACCAGTAGAAGTGGGCGTAACTGTAAATTTAAAGAATGTTTTATTTAAGAGAGGGACTGCCGACTTCCTTCCGGGAACAACATCAGCATTAAATTCTGTTGTAGAGTTAATGAAAGATAACCCTAATTTAAAAATTGAGCTTTCCGGTCATACAGATAATACCGGTATAGCTAAGAAAAACGTTAAACTTAGCCAGGCAAGAGTAAAGGTTGTTAAAAAGTATTTAGTACAGCAAGGAGTCTCTAAAAATAGAATTACGGGAATTGGTTATGGAGGAGATAAACCAATTGCTAGTAATAGAACAGAAGCTACCAGAAAATTAAATAGGAGAGTAGAATTTACAATTACAGAAAACTAGTAACCAATAGCGGTATCATCTCCTCGTAGGTCAGCCCCACCTTCAAGTTTATTATTTTCCAATACCAAAATGGCATCTACCCTGCCTATTGATCCTCGTGTTGAAATAGTATGCCCCATTTCCGTTAACTTTTCTAATGTGACCGAATCAATTGCGCTATTTTCTATAGAAATAATATCGGGTTTCCATTGGCTGTGAAAACGTTTGGCATTAACAGCTTCATGCATTGTCATTTTATGTTCAATTACGTTGAGAATAACCTGATATACTGAAGTTATTATTGTGGCGCCCCCTGGTGTGCCTACCACCATATATAATTTACGATCCTTTTCAATGATTGTAGGAGTCATTGAGCTTAGCATTCTTTTTTGTGGTTGTATTGCATTTGCTTCTCCACCTATTAAACCAAACATATTAGGATAACCAGGCTTTATACTGAAATCATCCATTTCATTGTTTAAAATAAAACCTGAACCAGATACAACTACCTTGGAACCATAGCCCCCATTTAAAGTGGTCGTTACCGCTACTGCATTTCCAAATTTATCAACTACACTAAAATGGGTCGTTTCCATAGATTCATATAGATTGAATATGCCCGCAGAAACCGAGTCGCTTGGTGTAGCTTGTGTTAAGTTAAAATTGGACATTCTTTCAGTTAGATATCCCTCATCAGTAAGTTCTTTTACAGGAACTTTAATAAAATCCGGATCTCCAAGATAAGAGGCACGGTCAGCGTAAACCCTTCTCTCAGCTTCAACCATGACATGAATGGTCTCTTTTTGGTTCCAGCCCCATTTATGAATTGGGAACCCTTCTACTATTTTAAGAAGTTGTATAAGAGCGACACCTCCACTTGATGGAGGAGGCATGGATATAATCTTATATCCTTTGTAGTAATCTTCCAGGGGCTTTCTCCATTCAGATTGGTATTCCTGCAAATCTTCATAACTGATAATTCCGTTGCCTCTTTGCATTTCAGCAACTATATCATCAGCCGTTTTTCCTTCATAAAATCCAGCCCGTTTATGATCTCTTATTCTTTCCAATGCATGCCCTAAATCAATATACTTGATTGTGTCACCCTCTTTCCAGTTGCCCAGTAGAAACTCGGGAGCCTGGGTGTTGAGGGTTTGGAAATTTTCTTGATTAGAGACTAAACCAGAAGCTTCTTTTTTAGTTAGTGTAAACCCATTAAGTGCGAGTTCTACAGCAGGTTGAACAATCTCTTCCCAAGCCAATTGGCCGTATTTGTTATGAGCGTTTACCATTCCATCTACGGTGCCGGGAACCCCTGAAGCAAGGTGGCCCAATGTGCTTAGATTTTCAATAACTTCTCCTGTTTCGTCCAGATACATATCCCTATGTGATGCCTTGGGGGCGGCCTCACGAAAATCCAATGAATTTAATTGCCCGTCAGCTAATCGAATTACCATAAATCCGCCCCCACCTATATTTCCAGCTGATGGATGTGTTACTGCAAGGGCAAACTGTACGGCTATAGCTGCATCAATTGCATTTCCACCTTTCTTTAATATTTCAATTCCTACTTGCGATGCCAATGGATGTGCAGAAACTACCATGGCAGAGTCTGAAATTACTCCTTTTTGATTATTTTCGCTTTCTTGTTGTTGACATGATGTAAGTACAAGAAAAAATATAAATAGAAGAAAGGGATTGAATGTTTTCATATATCTGGATTATACTCAAATCACCGAAATCTTATTGTATTTATCAACTATATTGGCGTCATAGTATAAATTTTTGATTTTAGCGGTTTAAATAAAATATATGTCAGGTTTAAGGGAACAAAAATCAGCACTAATTAGGGTAAACTTAGCAAAGAACCTTGAGTCCAGGCTTAGAAATGAAAGATTTGATGCGATAAAAGTAACAGACCTTTGTAAATCCATAAATATTTCGAAAGTGACATTTTTCAAGTACTTTTCTTCAAAGGAAGAGTTGTTAAGATATTATTTTAGGATTTGGTGTTTGGAATTGTGTTATGAACTTTACAAAAAACCAAAAAAAGGAGAGGATGGAATTTATTTTATTTTTGAAAGAGTAGTTTCAGGGTTAAATAATATTCCCAATTTTTTCTATGCATATTATAGTTATCAGGTTAACGACAAACGGATCCGGTCACCATTCCCAATAAAGGAAAAAGAAAGAAAAATCATCATTGGTGAGGATTCAGCTGAAATTGAGATAAGGTCTCTGAAGCAATTAATTGAAAACTTTGTACTGGAAGCCATTTTTAGCAATGAGATTGAAGTAAGTGACCCCAAAACGTTTAGTGATTTTTTATATACCCATTTAATTGGTTTTGTTGTACTTAACGGGGTTAATAATTCTGTACCTAATTATATGGAGGTAAGGAATAATCTTGAACATATAATATTAAAATACAAATAAAAAATATAAATTTAGATATTATTCATTTGTATTATATCTAAATTGTTTTGAGTTATATTTCCTGGATTCATTACCCGTTTTTAAGATTTTTACTACTTTATATGCTCGGAATTATTCCGGGTTTTTATGTTGAAGTGGTGAGTTTTCCTCTTTTTTACATCGTAGCAGTAATATTGCTATTGGTATTTTACTTTTACAAGAACAGGCTATTCATTGCATTTCCCCTTATTTCCTTGTTGTTTGTTATAGCGGGATTTTTAAACTCTTCTATTCATAAAAACAGTTCTCACATACCTAATGACATTAGTGGATTTACAGGAACTGTAGATCAGGTTTTTGGTGCCGGTGAAAAGTTTACTAGGTATGATTTAATAGTGAATTCAATAGTAATAGACACACTTTTAAGTAATTGCAGGCCTTTTACCATTGACATGTTTATTTTAAATAAAGATACCTATGGCCTCAAAAAAGGATTGCGTTTGTATGTAGATAAATCAATTAGCCCATATCCGGAACCTATAAACCCGGGGCAATTTAATTATAGACGATTCAAATTACTTGAAGGGAAATCAGGACAAGTATTTGCCTCTGGAAAAGATTTTATTTTTATCGATAGTGTTCAATCCGGGTATTTAAATAAAAAGTTGGATAAGATTAGAAATTCGTCTAATTCTATAATTAATAAGTTTATTGCTTCTGTAAGGGAGCGTTCAGTGTTGAAAGCATTATTATTGGGAGATAAATCTGAACTGTCTGAGGAGACAAAATTACAATATTCAAA
>JAOUKG010000065.1 GCA_029882725.1 Cyclobacteriaceae bacterium | reverse complement strand
GTACGAACTTGTTGTACTTAAAAATTGGGATGTTCATTTACAGGGAAAACTTTTTGATGTTATGTTAGCTCATTACCTGATTGACCCTGATTTGTCGCACACTCTGGATATGATTTCCCATCAATATTTACATTACAATATTTTACCGGAATACAAAAAACAACTGGATAAGCTAAAGCGGAATGAAAAGTTAAAATCTTTGAATGATAGAGATATTCTAGATGCATCCTGTGAAGCTGTATCAATATTTTCAGAATTAACAGAAAAACTTAAATCAGAGATTGACAACGAACCGTTAAAGGCTTTGTATAATGACATGGAAATGCCCTTGATTTCTGTATTGGCTGAAATAGAATACAATGGCGTTAGCATAGACAAAGAGGTATTGAGCAAAATGTCCAAAGAGGTTGGGGATATTTGCAACCAATTAGAAACTGCAATTTTTGAGGAAGCCGGACAAGAATTTAATGTGAACAGTCCAAAACAGTTGGGGGAAATTCTTTTTGATAAATTAAATTTAGTTGACAAGCCGAAGAAAACTAAAACCGGGCAATATGCAACAGGCGAAGAAATCCTGAGTTCATTGCAGGAACATAAAATTGTAGGACAGATACTTGAATACAGGGAACTTCAAAAACTAAAATCAACCTATATTGATGCCTTGCCCAATATGGTGAGTAAATCGGATAATAAAATTCACACCAATTATAATCAGGCCGTAGCAGCAACAGGAAGGTTAAGTTCTATAAACCCCAATTTACAAAACATCCCGGTTCGAACTGAGAGAGGTAAATTGATACGAAAGGCATTTATTCCATCAAGTGAAGATTATGTAATTTTGTCTGCTGATTATTCACAGATTGAGTTAAGAATAATGGCTTCATTTTCAGAAGATCCTATTATGGTAGAAGCCTTTAAACAAGGTGTAGACATCCATTCTACTACTGCTTCTCAAATATTTAGTGTGCCTATAGAAGAAGTGGATAGTGCCATGCGAAGAAAGGCTAAAAGTGTAAATTTCGGACTTATATATGGTCAGTCGGCTTTCGGGTTGGCTCAGAATTTAAACATTTCCAGAACGGAGGCAAAAGAAATTATTGATGCTTATTTTACCAAGTTTAAGGGCGTAAAATCGTATATGGACCAAGTAATAAATGAAGCAAGGGAAAATGAATATGTAGAAACAATTTCGGGTAGAAGACGTTATTTGAGAGATATTAATAGCCGAAATCAAACAATGCGGGGCTTTGCAGAAAGAAACGCAATTAATGCGCCAATTCAGGGTAGTGCCGCTGATATTATTAAATTAGCGATGATAGAAGTGCAAAAAGCCTTGAATGGAAAAGGGTTTAAAAGTAAAATGATCATGCAAGTACATGATGAATTGGTTTTTGAGGTTCCAAAAACTGAACTAGATAGGATAAAACCCGTTATTATTAAATGTATGACTGAGGCTGTTAAATTAAAAGTACCTATGGAAGTTGACTGCGGTACTGGAGATAACTGGCTTGAAGCACACTAGATTTTTCAGATAAAAAAGAATAAATAAAAAGAAAATGCTTCTTACACCTGAAAATAAATTGAGAAACTTAATTGTCGTTGGTGACAGGGTTTTAATCAAACCAAAGGAACATTCAGAAAAAACCAATAGTGGTTTGTTTTTGCCACCCGGGGTTCAGGAAAAAGAAAAAATACAGACCGGATATATTATAAAAGTGGGGCCTGGTTATCCAGTACCCAGTTCTACTGATGGTGATGAGTCTTGGAAATCTATGGAAGATCAAGTAAAATATATACCATTACAGGCTAAAGAGGGGGATTTGGCTATATTTTTGCAAAAAGGTGCGATTGAAGTCATCTATAACGACATAAAATATTATATAGTAGCCCAATCATCTATTCTGATGTTGGAAAGAGAAGAAGAGTTATGATATCAACCGACGTATTAAGGATGGGTAAAAAATACCGTCTGTTCAATTATGGGGAAACCTATGAATTTGAGATTATCGCTTTTGTAGGGGAGGGTGATTATTTATTGAAAGATCTGCATACTCTGGAAACTTATAATTTTCAGGACTTAGTTAAGTTTGGAAAAAGTAAGGATTATCTATTGGAGGATTATTACTCCTAGCCAAGATTCAATACCGTTTAAATTTTATCCTCGATAGTGTGTTTATGTAAACACATCATAAACACATCTAATCTGGTTCAGATATTCATCCGGATCCTAGTTGTTTTTTAAAATAGATATTTATGATAAATCCAGATTTTTGACTTAAAAAACCTGATTCTAAAATCGATGTTGTTTACAAAGAGGCACTATATTTAAAATAGAGCTAAACAAAACGGTATCGAACTCTATTTGTTCCAGTTGGCAGGATCTTTCCTCCAACCTTGTAAATTTGCTATATCATTTTTGGAAATAATATTTTTATTTAGAGCTTGTTGAACAAGGGTTGGGTAGTCGCTTAAAAATGTTACATTAAGACCGGCCTTCGAGAAATTTTCTTCAGCAGCGGGAAATCCATAATTAAAAATTGACATTAATCTCAAAATTTGCGCACCACCTTCTATAAGTCCATCAATGGCCTTAATAGAACTTCCCCCTGTAGAAATGAGGTCTTCAATTACAACGACCTTTTGCCCTGGGATTAGTCGGCCTTCGATGAGGTTTTGCATACCATGGCCCTTAGGCTTTGATCTTACGTAGATAAATGGAAGATCAAGTACATCAGCCACCAATGCACCCTGAGGAATACCTGCTGTAGCCACTCCTGCAATAGCCTGTACTTCGGGACATAATTTTTTTATGGCCTCACTTAAATGATTTTTTATTACCGTTCTAAGATCTGGGTATGAAAGAGTAACGCGGTTGTCACAGTATATGGGTGATTTCCAACCTGAAGCCCAAGTGAAAGGATTTTCAGTCTGTAGTTTAATTGCACCTACATTTAATAATTCCGAGGCTACTTCTTTGGCAATACTTTCGTTGTATAAGCTATATTCCATGGGCCAAAGTTAATGTATTTATCATATTAACTTTTTGACTGTAGTTATTTTTTTTCCATTTTTGAGCCACACAAAATTTTATAGAGGTGCATATTTTTATAAATGAGGTAATGGTTAATCTACTCAAGCCCAATGAGGCTCATGAGGAAGATAGATATAATTTTATTATTGAATCAGGTAAAGAGAGGTTAACCAGGGCTAAACTGATACATCATGTACTCATAAAACAGGCCGAAAATCACGACATTGACAGGATATTAGAGATTTTAGACACTCCTCATATTGCCAGAAATTTATTTTCTGTTACACTGTCACCACTAAATTATGAGGAGTTAAGAGCTCATTTTAAATCACATTTTAAGATTATTAAGGCGGCAGGCGGTGTAGTAAAAAAGGGAAACAGATGCTTAATGATTTACAGGCTTGGAAAGTGGGATCTGCCAAAAGGTAAAATAAATAAGAATGAAGACCCAAAACTAGCTGCAGTACGTGAAGTTGAAGAGGAATGTGGGGTTCAGGCAAGGGTAAAAGGCAAGCTTTGTAATACCTGGCATACCTACACAATGAAGAAAAACAGGATTTTAAAAAAAACCACCTGGTACACAATGCCCGTAGTAGATGAGGTGGGTATGACACCACAAACAGAAGAAGGTATTGAAGATTTAAAGTGGATGACTCCAAAGGAGGTTTTTCATGCTTTAAAAAACTCCTATCGCTCTATTGAATATGTGATGGAATTGTATTACAAAAAAATCAATTCAAAAGTCAGATAGTAAATGGCAAATATTTGCTCACATCACCACCGTATTTATGCACTTCTCTAACGATTGAAGAGTTTATTGCTGCATATTCCGGAGATGTGATAAGAAAAACAGTTTCTAGTTTTTTGTTGAGATCACGGTTTACCTGACTAATTGAGTTTTCATATTCAAAATCCGTAGTATTTCTCAAACCTCGTAATAGAAATTCAGCCTTATGTTTTATTGCCAGGTGAGCTGTAAGCTCATTGTATGTGATAACTTCAATATTTGAGTTATTATGATAATGCCCATTAATTTTTGACAACATTTTTTCAATATCAAAATGCCTGGTTTTGTTTGAATTATATCCTACAGCAATAATGATTTTATCAAAAATTTGCAATCCTCTTAGCACTATATCTTCATGTCCTTTGGTAAAAGGGTCGAATGAACCTGGAAAAATCGCAATCTTTGTCATGAGTTTTGTGTTAAATATTTGTAGACACTAACTAATCGCAAAGGTAAATGTTATATAGATCGAAGAAATGATGGTCTTGAATTTCATCAAATACATATCCATACCTCAGGAAGTCTGGACGATCGCCAAAGGAGATATTTTTAATGTATTTATAAAACTCATTATAATGGGGGCTTTGTTTACCAATATATCCCCATAATACAAGGTTGCTCTTGTTTTGGTCATGTTGCAAACCCTTTACTACCAACATGATATATTTAATGTATTCTGAAAATTGTTTTATGGAAAACTGGTTGTAATATTCCAATCCATTGCCCTTTATTGTTAGAATGTGCAATTTAAAACGATCAATGTATAAATACATAGTGATGTTTTTATGAGATTTAGAATAATCTAAAATTCCTTCAATCAAAGCTGAACTTTGATGCACAAAACCAATACTGCTATTGGGATACAACGAATTGATCCATTCATAAAGGTTTAAATCCAAAGCAAATACAGTAATTACCTCTGATTTAATAGATTTATAGTAGAGAACCTTTTCAGTTTTCGGGTCAAACCTACAATTTATAGAGAGAAAATCCTGACTTGATTCCGGAATAAAAAAAGAAGCAGGAACATGGGAAAATTTCTGATTTTTAACAGAAATTTTAACCGATTTCCAAAAACCTGCCATAAGAAAATGATGTGAATCAAAAACAGATTTTATATAATCAAAATGCTCTTGAACACTCTTTACCGGAGCAAAAACATAATCTTCAAGTGTCAGGCACCGATTGTCTTGTGAATCGATAACCGACACTTGAAGATCTCTTATTCCAATTTGAATGATAAGCGTATAGTTGTGAAGCTTATCAATGCTAAACTTTTCGTCCTTAACTCTTTTAACGAGTTTAAATGTGTTAGCTACGTTTTCCAAAAAATTTATTCCCAGTTACCCGATGTTGTTGCATCAGTTTTAGAGCCAAACCTTAAAGGTTTAAGGTTTTTAGCTTCGTTTTTTTCTAAACGTGCAGGATTAAAAGGTTTAGGGTTTTTCACCTCAATTACGTCAACCAGTAGTTGTGCGGCTCCCATTGGTATTTTTGATGTGAAAATATCAAATTTCACATTTTTATCTAAATCATAACCAGGTACATAGGGCAGTTCAGCTAAATTAGTTTTAGGGTCAAATTTATATTCCCAAAAAGCAATCAAGGTTTGTCCTTTTACAATTCTATCACCTTCATTTATAGATTCCACCTCAGTAACTGTACCGTTATTGTTGAAATTTCTGTCAAACTCAACGCCATTTCTGTTTAGCATGGCGTAGGCTTTTGTTCCTTTTACAGCCTTTTCTCCAGGTTGAACATAATATCGTATAAACACACCGCTATCTACAGCGTTTTCAGAGTAATTTGCCTTGAAAATACGATCAAACGCAGAAATCATACCTATAGTATCAATAGTAACTATAATACTATCAGCACCATAACTCAGTGGAATAATTTCTTCTGCTCTTTGAATAATGGGATATTGACCTTTTTCAATAAAATTTATCAAGGAGTCCCAATTGGAAGTGTATTTACCATATACTTCCTGGTAAACAATTTCGGCTTCTCTGATCAGACCCAACCTATCGGTAATGGCTTTTTCCCTAACATCGATCATATTTCTTTCATCGATTGTCTGCTTAATTGAACCAATTAAGTAAGTAGCCATTCCAGCACTTATACCAGTTAATATAAAAGTTAAAATCATTACACCACTTATTGGCCTGCCACTTGCAACTTTTCTACCAAAAGCTATTGCAAAACGCAATACCAAAACTATTAGCCCAATGATTAAACTCCATTTAATTATTACATCCATTTTCGTTCAGATTATTTTAAACTGCAATTATAATTATTTATTAAGGTAAAACATAGTGATAAGGTGAAATTAAACCTAATCTAAACCAAGTAATCCGGTTTTTTTTAAAATGCTTTCAAAATTAATCAAATCCTTTAGTATTTCATGCTTATTTTCATCAGGTATAATCAATAATTTTTCAATGGTCACATATTTAACCGAACGGATAATTTGATTTTCATCAGAAAGCTCAGGGTCTATACCTTTTTTAAAAGTTCCTCCTATTTTTTCTACACTAAAAAACAGCTCTACGGCGTGTAAAGGAAGATTTATATGTTGATTGCAAAATAAAAGTTCCTTGGTTTTTATTTTTATACCAGTCTCTTCCAGGAATTCTCTTTCAAGAGCCTTTTCCAACTTCTCGCCAAAATTAAGGCCTCCGCCCGGGGGAATCCAAAAACTTTTGGACTCATTAAGTCCAGAGTGTTCTACTAACAAGATTTTATTATCCTCGATTAAAAGTCCACAAACTCGTAATCTTACCCTTCCACCAAAATTTGATTTTACAATTTCCTGCATAACATTGTATATTGATGCTCAAATTAAGCTAAAATGGTAAGAATAGAAAATGATGAATTTAGACAAAGGGTGTCGTCCTTTCTCAAGAAGCAAAATTTTATGCATCATATTAATTTTGAATTAAATGTGATTGAAGAGGGATATACTGAAGGAATTTTAAATATTTCGGATATACACCTTCAACAATTTGGACGGGTCCACGGGGGTGTGATCACTACTTTAGCAGATATTACTGCTGGGTTTGCGGCATATACAAAGGTGAATAAGGAAAGTCATGTAGTGACTGGTGAGATAAAAGTTTCATTTTTTTCTGCAGCGCATGGTCCCGTATTAAAAGCTATTGGGAAAGTTTTAAAGGCAGGTAGAAAGGTGATTTTTTGTGAGTCGGAAATTTACGATGTTATAGAAGGCAAACCATTAAAACTTGTGGCCAAGGCTTCTACTTCGATGATTGTAATTCCGGAAAATCAAACTTAAATTTTTTGTTAAATACTATTTCTTTCAAGTATTTATTACCTTTAGGTGTTATATTGAATAAATGAATAATCCAGGCAAGATTTTTGTTTATACCTTAAAAATAATTATCAATAAAAACATGAAAACATTACTATCATTTTTATTTGGCATTTTTGTAGTTGTCTTTGCTAGTGCACAAACAACGGAAGAAACTTCTAGTGAGAAACCAGGACCTCGCATAGTATTTGGGGAAAGCACTTTCGAATTTGGGGATATTAATCAAGGAGATCAGGTTGAGCATACGTTCAAATTTGAAAATACGGGTACAGAACCTCTTATTCTTACCAACGTGCAAACTACTTGTGGTTGCACAGTCCCTAAGTGGCCTCGTGAACCAATTCTTCCAGGGCAAAGCGCCGATATTGTTGTTAAGTTCAACAGTACAGGTAAGATGGGTAAAGTGAATAAAATTATCAAGGTAATTTCCAATTCAGTGGAACCTGTTACCCAGATAAGTATAACAACCAATATCCTACCTAAGAGTAATTCCGGTACTCTTTAGTTTACCAGAAAGGGGATTTTAAAATATTTATAAGTAACCCCGTTGTCATTAGAGGCAACGGGGTTATTTTTGATAATAAATTTAGTTTAATATGAAAAAAATGGCATTGAAACCCGACACCGTTTGTGTGCATACTGAAGGTTATGATTATGGGAATTATAAGGGAGTAACTACTCCAATTTTTACAGCTACTGCCTATGAATATATAGGGGTGGATAAATATGTTTACCCCCGATATTTTAATACACCGAATATTTCAATAACCGAAAAAAAAATTGCGGCATTGGAAAATATTGAAGCTGCTATTCTTTTTAGTTCTGGTATGGCCGCTACAATGACCATCTTTTTTACATTATTGAGATCCGGAGATCATATTATTCTTCAAAATGACATTTATGGTGGAACCTATGATGCAGTAAAAGTTGAAATGGAAAAAATGGGAATAAAATACAGCTTTGTGGAATCCACTAAAGAAGGGTTTGAAAATGCAATCACTCCACAAACAAAAGCCATTTTTTTTGAATCTCCCTCGAATCCTTTATTGAATATAACAGATATTTCAGTTGTAGTGCAATTAGCCAAAAAACATCAAATTATAACTATTTTTGACAATACTTTTGGGAGCCCTATTAATCAGAATCCGCATAATTTGGGTATTGATGTTGTTATGCAGAGTGGAACCAAATATTTGGGTGGACATAGTGATATTTGTTGTGGTGTAGCTACAATGAATTCAGAATTAGGGACTAAAATCAGGGAGACAGCCATACATTTGGGTGGTAACTTAGATCCTCAATCGGCCTATTTATTGGAAAGAAGTTTGAAAACGTTATCACTTCGGGTAAAAAAACAAACATCGAACGCGCTGGCTATTGCAGAGTGGCTTGAAAAACAGGAGGAGATAGATAGAGTCTATTATCCAGGATTGAAATCAAATCCAGGCTATGATATTGCAAAATCACAGATGAATGGATTTGGAGCCATGCTTTCATTTGAAGTAAAAAACAATCCGGATGAATTTGTGAAAAAATTAAAATTGATTAGTGCTGTAATGAGTTTAGGAGGTGTTGAATCTACGGTTACAACCCCTGTTCAAACATCACATGCAAGAATGCCAGCTGAAGATCGTGAAAAATTGGGAATCAAACCTAACCTGATAAGAATGTCTGTTGGAATTGAAGATGTTGAGGATTTGATTAACGATTTAAAACAAGCATTTTAATA
>JAOUKG010000064.1 GCA_029882725.1 Cyclobacteriaceae bacterium | reverse complement strand
GTATCTATATTTTTGTCTATGACTTGTTGGATTATCAACTGGCCGTGTATATTGTATAATTGAATTTCACAATTACAATTGAATAATTCAGAACTAATGTTGATCCGATCATTAAACGGGTTGGGATATATTCCAGAAACCTGAAGATCTGAAATGTCATTTATTGCCGTAATTAACCCATCATAAAAGTATACATACTTTTTTTGATTTTCCCAATCACTCGAAGTTATATTCCAGTTAAATAGGATTTCGGTAGCTATTTTATCTATAATATTGTATTGCTTTGTTGTTTTTTGGGTCCCTTTCCAACTGCTGTTTTGAATATCCCATCTATAATTTTCCCTCAGAGTTATTTTGTTAGTTGAGCTGAGTTCAATAAAGACTTTTTCATAAGGCTGTATATTTCTTTCAGCTTCATTATAAACCCAGAGTTCACTATATGTTAAAAGGCCTTCATTATTTTCGATATTTTTTTTATATCTGATTGTTATCCATTCAGAAAATGTAATATCCCAATTATATTCGGTTTGTTCTATTGTAAGGCCCGTATAGGTATATTCTGTTCTATTTATGTCATACCAGGTTGTGTAATTCACATCCCATTTTTGTCCAAGTTTTTGACTCACTTTGTTTTCAGTATTATAAGTATAGACGGTTTGGGACTGTGGTACCCAGTCTGAAATGGAATTGTTCCAATAACTGATTGTGGCGGTCAATAATTTTGTAAAATCGATATAGGTATAATCCCTCCTTGTTGAATAATCCCATGAGGAATTGATCTCGTTCCAACCGAATACCAACATTTGGGTTTTGAATCCGTTGGCATTGAAGGTATATTCACTTTTAACATTTAAATCCCATGAATGGGTTGTTGTGTTCCATTGGTAAGTTAGAGCTGTGGCATAATCTCCATTTGCGTTAAAATCTGTGAACTCATTTTTAGTACTACCAATCCAGTCATTAGTTGTAGTGTTCCATCCATAAAAAGAGGCGAAAAGAATATGGTTCCCCTGACTATCGTATTTGTCTTCGATTTTAAAAGAACCCTCCCATGATGAAGAAGTTGGATTCCAATTATAAGTTGCCCATAACTGATAAGTATCGTTCTTCAGGTATTCTGTTTTTGATTTATTCACAAAAACCCGGGCAATGTCATCCCAGCTATAGGATATAACAGTTGATTGAAGTGGTATGGAGTTATCTGATGATACCATACTTGAATTAGCCCAGATATTATTTTCAATATCCTTGCTATAACCAGTGTTGGTGGTAATTCCATTGTTGTACTGGTATACATTTCTGTAATTTTCAACCCAGTCTCCAAGGTTTTGATCCCATGCATAAGTAATGATCGAGTCCAGTTGATTGGTACCTTGAGAGAACCCGGATACTGAAATCATAAAAAAGAATACAGTAAGACTTTTAAACATTATAATACGAGTTTTCATTAATTGCATATTATAGATAAAATGTTTTACAAAAAAAATTAAAATATTTAAAATTTAAAAATATTGAATAGTAATTATTACTTTAAATCCAATTCACTACTAACTTTGTAAACTCATCAGGAATTTCAACCAATGTATTATTGCCAGCCTTTCAGGGAGGCATCTGTAGTTGCCATCAACTTAAGAAACGATTCCCCGTCATTATCTTGCTGGCATTAATTTTTATAGGGCCAGCAGTTTACATTGCCGAAACATAATGCAAAACTGTCCAAATATTCAGGAAGAGTTATAATCAATTATGGTGCATTTTGATAAATTTATAATATGGTCTTTTTCATTACTGCGTACTGTCTGTCACACTTATTGACTGGCTTAGGATGTGGTTGTAAATGTGGCCCACGATTATTGACAGAATGCTTCAATAATTGTATTTTTTGTGTTACATATTAAATGATCGTGCTGGGTTTGTGAGGCAATGGTAAGTGCCAAATGCACCAGTCAATTCGATGAGAACTTTTCATAAAAGAGGCCAGTCGGGTAAAAACGTCCAATATTACATTTTGGAAGAAATAGTTGCTCTTCCAATTGGAATACCCTTATATTCAATTATAGATTATGGAAGACCATCTTGAGGAAGCCAAGCGGCTATACAGAAGTCTTTATTTTGATGAAAAAATGAAGGCCCTTGCCGCGATAGGACAGAAATCTTTAATGGAAATGGAATTAAAAAAATCAGACAACTCTTACGCAAAATATGTGGAAGACGTCAAGAACGACATAACCCGTATGCGCTACATGGCTGTTGAATACCTTAAAGAAGTGAACGGCTGGGAAGACTATTAGGACAAGGAGATACAAGGAGACCAATATATCATCTCTATAATTGATGTTAATTAATTTTGTTGAGTTATTTCGATAGCGTATCAGTGAATAAAAAATAATAAGACAAGAAGAATAATGTCGCAGGGACTTTCCCGAAATCTTTATTATCGGTCATTAATATTCATCTAAGTTCACTTTTTATAACAATCAGATTTTTAAGAATTCTTGAGTCCAACAAAGTTATTAAAGTTCAAATGGCATTGTTGCAAAAACCGGTGCAAGAGCCAACTCATTCTATAATTCTGATAATCTATTAGTTTGATTAAAAATTTGATTTATTCCATGAATTACCCAAGTTTTACTGGATACTTGAAACCGAAACAAGGTGGGTTTGGGCGACCGGAATGTGTTCAATGGCATCCTCTATAAATTCTGGTAAGGTCTCAATAAGAAAGGTGATTCATAGAAAAGTCTGATAAAATGCCCTTCCTGTGTAATTCATAAAATTTTTCTTATTTTCCACGAGACTTTTTACGAAAACTCTGGTATTACCAATAAACCTAAACGATAAACGTGAATCGACTAACCGACGAATATATCATGGAAAAGGTGAAAGCAGGTAATTTGGAGTATATGACTGAGTTGTTCATTCGCTATCATCAACCAATCCTGAGTTACCTGGCACGATGCACTGGTAATTTAGAAGATAGCCAGGACTTAACTCAATCCGTATTTTTGCGCATGTTAAAATACCGAGCTTCATTCGATGTTTCACGTAATTTCAAATCATGGATGTATAGCATAGCGAGGAATATTTTGCATTCTCATTATTCAGAAAGAAAAATAGTTGTCGAAGCCATTGATAAATACACTTTCCATACGAGTATGGAGGTTGACCAAAATGAGAACAATGAAAAGCTCTATCGATGTTAGATCAATTAAACGAAGAATATCGAGAATTGATTATCCTAAGCAAATTTCAGGGATTGAAATACAAAGAAATTGCCTGGACATTTTCCACTACAGAAGCCTCCATCAAGAACAAAATGTTTCGAGCGATGGATAAATTAAGAACCTTGTTTTATAAACTCGATAATCAAAGTCATGAATTGTAAAATTATAAACGATATTCTCCTGGATTACATCGATGGAAGTCTTTCAGACTTTAAAAGCGAAGAGGTGAAGAAACATATAAAAGTTTGTGAAGAATGCTCATTGAAATTAAAGCAATTTCAGCAGATAAATCACGAATTGCAAAATATTGAAACAATCACTGCGCCTTTGGGCATGTCGCAAGAATTTGCAAAATATATTGCAGAAGAAAAGTCAAATTCATCACGTTCAATTATCTCTCCCGCATCTAAAAACACGGTATGGCGAGTTGCTGCTTCTGTTCTATTATTTGTTATTGGCTCTGTATTTGGAATGAATATACAAAACTTAAATATGGACACCTCCAAAGTTTCAGAATTGGAGAAAAAACTTGAAACCGTTAAACAACAGATTGCATTAATCACTTTGCAAGAGCATTCGGCTAGCGAAAAAATAAAGGTCATCCATTCCACTTCCCAAAACTCAGTAATGAAGAAAGAACTGATTTTTGCATTGCTGGAGGTATTCCAATCCGATAATAATGTAAATGTTCGATTGGCTGCACTAGACGCCCTTCGACCGTATTTTTACGACTCGCAAGTAAAAACGAGCTTAATACAGTCGCTATTGGAACAAGAGGATCCCTACGTACAAATTGGGCTAATACAACTTCTTGCGAGCATGAAATCCTATGAGTCTAATCAAGCGATTCAAGAAGTTCTGCAAAACGGAAAATTAAGACCTGAAGTTGCTGTAATTGCCCGACAGCTTATAGAAAAAAGAATTTTATAACAACGTCCAATAATGACTCTCAATAAAATGAAAAAAATAATATTTACCTCACTAATCGTAATAAGCATTACAACACTTAGTACTGCACAACGATATGAACATGATGCCGGGTCTTTGAATAAACTGGAAGTATACAATATGTATGGGAATTTGGAATTCAAGCACTCCGGACTTCCTAAAATTGAGATTGAATTGCTTAGAAAAGGAACAATACCCAAGGAATTTGTTGGGTTAGAATTTACTGATGAGCGGAAAGAAAATACCTATTCGAATATAGGAATCAATGTTAAAGTAAAGGGAAGGACAATTACAGTTCGTCCCACCGGCATACAGTCCAAATTTAATGATTACCGAATTTGGGTGCCTCAAGGATTCGCAGTCTTTTACGAGGGTACCTTTGAAGAATATCCGGCATTAAGACCACTATGGGAAAAAGGAGGTATACAAAATTATATTGAACACAAAATGTCTTTTGAAGGTATTCAAGGGGAGATTGAACAGAATTGCTATTCATGTATGCTTACTTTTCGTAACATTTCAGGTCCAATTACAGCAAATGTTCTTTATGGAAATATTGAAGCCCATTTCAAGAATTACAACAAAGATCTTCCCTCTTCTTTAAAAACCTTTTCGGGTAAATTGAATGTTTATTTACCCGGACAAATTAATTGCACGGTAAGATTTAAATCGTTTTCTGGTATGGTTAATTCCGAATTCGATCTGACTAATGCAACCTTTTACTACCAAGGTATGCCAGTAGGAGATGGGACAATAAAAAAAGGCCAACCAATAATTAAACCCTCGATAAAGGTTGATGAAATACGAGCCAGCATCAACGATGGTGGAGGCCATTTAGAATTACGGACCGTAAGTGGTTCGGTAAATTTGATAAAACAAAATGATTAATGAGGGGGTAGGTTGCAGGGAACAGGTGACAGGAAAAAAAATCACAAAACGCTATATCACAATATTTCAAAAAATTTTAGGTGTTTCAAACTTCATCAATAGTTTGCATGAAACCGAAATTTGGTAACTAGTATTATGAAATCATTTAGTACTGTGTACTGTATGTTATGAAGTGAAAAAAGGAGGTGTGAATTGAAAGATTAATTTATAACAAGTTTTTCTGTAATGGTATTCTGATCATATTTAATTGAAAGGAAATAAAGGCCTTTTTTCAGACCTGTTAATGACAGGTGTACCTTGCTTGAATTTGTTTCTGAATTTTTTAAAAAGATTAAAGACCCATTAATATTATGAAGGCTAATAGTAATAGATTTTCTGTCGGGGTTTTCAATGTTAATGAAATTTTTAGCGGGGTTTGGGTAGAACTTGAACTCTTTTTCCTTATTTTTTATATTTGGTTCAATGCCTGTAATTATTGGATAGGCATCATATACATTAAAAGTAGAATTTAAGCTTAATACATGATTAAATACAGTTTGCGAAAAAAGTGGAGCATAAATTTCCAAACTTGAATACAGCATTTCTCCTTTAAATAATTCATTAATTTCCAATTCGTTCATAGCTGACCTGTAAAAGAATAAATCTTTGTACTCAGCATTAGGTCCATTTGGTCCATTAATGAAAAAGTGATAGGCGAAGAGCCGTTCATTAAGCTCACCAACCTTCTTCCCATCTAGAAATAAAACTGATTTTTCATTTGCATACTGATGGACTAGGGCAACCTGATGAAAAGAACCATCATTTATAGTGATATCCGTTTCTATGCTTTTGCCGGTTGATGATTGATACCATAACTTCCCATATGAATCAATCTTAATTTGACCAAAATTCCTTTCAATACCAATACCGAGAAAACCTCCTAAAATGCCAAAATCTTTCGTTTTAATGTCAAAAATGTAACTAAATGAGTGAACAAAATTGTTAGGATGAAATTCAATTTGTTGGTTACTTTCCGATTTGTCAAAGATAAAACCCTGACCAATATCCAATCTTTTAGGTTGTGGTGTATTAATTCTGGCAAAATTAGCAGCATAAGGTTCAATTGAATGGAATATTTCGATATGTCCGTAATCATTTGGTTTGAAGGCTCCTAAATTGAATCCATAGGCCCACCTTTCCACACCATCTTCAACAGCCCCAAAACCGTTTACGGAATGAATGTTCATTTTCGAAATATCAAGGTTAAGATTCTTTACATTTTGGTAATAATTGGTGTTATATATATCATTTCTAGGGAGACTGTTCACCACAATGGGCGAAAAACCTTCATACTTTGCCAAATTAATTAACTCTGTAAGATTGTTCTTGAAATTCTGAAAAGATGCGATTTCATCTGTATGGATGTCTTCATCCCCCATTGATAAAGCATATATTACAACGGATGGACACCACGGTGCCAGTTCCGTGTCCCAGGTTGATAAGATGTCCGAAGAGCTTCTGCCGTATTGGGATAAATTTCTGTAATTCCAGTTACCACCGTATTTTCCAGTTTGAAGTAACCTGTTGTACTGTTCGCCAAATGACTTGTAAGTTTCTCCATATGAGGCCTCAGATGTGGTTGAGCCCATTAATACAATATTCTGTCGATTTACATACTCACATAATGGAGATCTTTTGAGGGGAAGTACTTCTGTAATACCAACTTCGGTTATTTTAAGAAGATTGATAACCCCATTTAAATTGATTAAATTTTCAATATATACAGTTATTTGTAAGGTGCTATCAGAAGCGGGTTGTATACCATGCGAACTTACAATTCGATTTCTATTGTAATGTATTCCTTCTCCTCCAATATTTTCACCTGATGTTAGAATTGAACTGGTATGTGTAAAAGACCCGCTAATCTTATAATTTGTTAGACAACTATCTATTGAATTTCTACTGCCAAAAATATCCAAATCATAGATCTTTTGTGGATTTAATCCATAAAGTACAAATTTTGACTCCATGCTTCCTAATCCCAGAAAATAATCCTGAGTTGCATTTTTTACCGCTAATTCACCTAAAAAATTGGGATCAGGTGATGGCTCTCCAAATTGTTCAATTGAGGTGCTAAAATTATGGAAAATTTTAATTCGGACCTTGGTTTTGACATTTTCACTATTGAACAATACCTGAAATGCAGCGTTATGTTCTTCATGGGTTATGTTATTCCAATAGATTTTATTTTCATCTGAATAAACTGTTTCCTTTCCATGAACCAGATCATTAGCCCCAAAGTCCAAATACCAGGATTCATTGGATTGAGCTACGACTAAATTGGAAACAATAAATAGGAACAAAAAAAGAAATAATCGAACTACATACACATATTTACTTATTTTTATTGTAAATGTCCTTATTAAATTTAAATATACAAAAACATATATAAATTAGTAATAGTCACAATTTTTTTGTGTAAAATTCTAATTTATAATAAAATATTAATAACTTTTGAAAGTGCTTGATAAAACTCATTATTTTAAATAAAAAGATAAATGAGTATAGAAAAGAATTTAAGATGGATTCCTGAAAAGCATAGAAAATTCCTTTGGTACTGAAAACCAGAGACACTTCCATAGATCTCTCTGTATTATAATTTCTGTATGGTATGCCCCATACAATTTCATAATAAAACTTTATGAAATTCACCACTTGGTTTATATACGAATTTGAAGAATACTTCCTTAAATGTAATTTCTGAAGGTATTTGGGCACACAAACCCTCCTACCCTCCCCTATTTTCTTGAAAATGACTGTATAAAAGTCACCGTTGATATAAATGACTCTACTTAAAGTGAAATCATATCTTTATATTTCGAAATAATGCCATGAACAAGTTTATCTTATACTCGTGGCTGACTAAAAAATGACCTTTTTTTTACCCCTATGAAAAAACATCTTGCTCTTGTTCTCCTAATCTCCGCCCTACTCACTGGCTGTGGCGATAACTCTTCCAATAAAAACGGTCTCCTTTCTACTGCCGATGTAAAAAGAGTGGTGCTCGTGGGTGGCTCTCTCATATCTGGTATGGAAGATCATGCCTTTTTCGAAAAAGCCATGATAATGTATTACCCCGTAGGGAAAACCAGCTTCAGGAACATAGGTTGGCCGGCAGATGATGTCTTCGGATTGGCACGATCACAGTTTGGCTCGGCTCAAAATACCATGTCGTGGCAGCCTCCATCTGCGGAAGAAGGTTTTGGTTCTAAAAAACTGATGGAACATATCAACAATGCCAGTCCCACCACCCTCATCATCGGGTATGGAAGCGAAGTGGCTTTCATCAAAGGGGAAGAAGATCTGGAACTTTTTAAGAGTGGATACAACAGGCTCCTGGATTACGCTCAGGAAAAGAAAATAAAACTTGTACTGCTCTCCCCCCCAAGACATGAGAAAAACATCACAGCACTCGCCTCTCATCTCACCGACAGCAATGCTGTGAGGGCTCTACTACCCGCAGACCTTGCTCCAGTGGAAAAACGCAATGAGTGGCTGGGAAAGGTCAGGGATTTCATCAAAGAACAGGCCGGTACCCGGAAACATATTTTTATCGATGCTTATGAACACCTGGTAGAAAACCCAGACACACAGACATATACCGAAAATGGAGTGCAACTCAATGAGGCAGGCTATCAAAAACTCAATGAGGTTCTGCTCAAAGGATTGAATATTGACCAGGTTAAGGAATTTAAAATTAAAATTGACCAACAAGGCTCCGTTCTTGGCGCCGAAAACGGCAAGACCTCAAATTGGAACAAAACACTAAGGGGTGCCAGTTTTAAATTCACCCCCGACA
>JAOUKG010000810.1 GCA_029882725.1 Cyclobacteriaceae bacterium | reverse complement strand
AATATAGGAAGATGTACTAAATAGGGAGTCAAATTAAACGTTTAAATAGGCGACCCCTACAGGGTCGAAGGGGCAGTTGATCCTTTTTCACCGCGTCTTCAGCCTAACCGGCTGGCGACACGGTGTTATTATTTGGCGACCACCCTACGGGGGTCGGTCGTATTGATAACCAAATTCCAGACGAACCCTTTCTGAGGTCATAAACAAAGTTTTAGTCTTTCAAATTTGTTCATGCGAATAACTTGTTTAACCCGGAATCCTCATGAATAATCCGGATTTAATCGAAGTTCATGACCCCCGTAGGGTGGTCAACTATAATAACCCCGGGTTGAAAGCCGCAGGCTGAAAACCCGGGGAAAATAAACGCTATAGAAATCGACCCTGTAGGGGTCGCCTAATTTAAACGTCTCTACTAGTTAGGGCTTGCTGAAAAAATGGGGAATTCTTTACAAAAAAAGGAGACACACGGCCGTATGTCTCTACTCCAAAACGGGCATTTAACCCTGCTCATACATAATCAATCACCACCAACATCCCCAAAACGGCCATGGGTATCATCAAATTATCAAAGCCCCTTCTGCTGACTGCCTCGGCAATAGTTGCTACAGAAGAAACCAGCAGCACACCAAAAATACCGAGCTCGAAAGTTGAAAATCGGGATATCGCCAGGCTTAAAATCATGGCACTCACGAAAAAAATACTACTTCCCACCCAGGTTTTGGTTCCAGCTCCCACTTTATACGGCTTCCAGGGCCACTTTTTGCCCGCCAATGCAGCAAGGGGATCGCAAATAGCCAGCATTAAAATAGGAAGGTAAAAGTATATATACTGCCTGTCGAAATTGGCAAAAGCTAAATAACAAACATATACCGAAACGGGATACGCCACAGCCCCCACCGATTCCCTTTCAATTGCATTGATGGATTTTAACAATTTAAACCGCATGCTCAGAATCAACAGCCCCGCGAAACTTGAGCACAAAAACAACACATACCAATGGCTATCGAGAATAATAGGAAACATCAAAGAAAGCAACCCCGTGCCAAAATGTACCACCTTCCGGGTAAGTTCTGCCTGAATGTCCATTACATGATACAAAAACTCTGCGATAGCAAACAACAGAAGAAATACAATCACAAAATAGACAGTATTGAGTATGTCCGGATTCATAGCTTTTGGTCTATAATAAATGCATTGTAAAAAAATCCCTTATCCACAGAAGTGAGTCTTTTCGAAAGATCTTCCAGATACTCCACCTCTTCGGAGTATAATTTAGATATTCTTCGTGGAACCATCAGATTCCAATAGGCAATTTTTCCTCCGGGCAAAGTGTTATTTACCAACTGAAGTGCCGTTTTAGAAAAAGTTTCCTCATCCATGTACTCAAAAATATCTGAAAGGTTCATATAATTAAACTTTCCATATACCCTGAAGGCATCTTCGGCATACCCCTCTACAATTTGGATTTTTTCAATTTGACTCTTAATTAATTCGTAATTATCGGGCTGTAAATAATGGGGCAATAAATCCTCAAACGACCCTGTAAGATTGTACCGCAAAATAAAATTATCCTGAGCTCCCACACTGCGCAAATGATGAGCCGCTTTCTGAAAAATATACTCCCCTACAGACACTTTTACTTCTCTTAAAAACTCCGGATCCCTCCCCATTTTTCCCATTACATATTTACTGAAAAACAGCTTGAACAAAAACCTCCACCTCCAGGTGTTCCACTTTTTAATATAATAGGCTTCCTGCTCCTCCCGGCTCTTTGCCCTAAACAACCCTTCAACAGTTTTTCTGGAATGCACCCAGGGTAAAACTTTGCTGCTAAAAAGCTGAAAATACTTTTCAAACTTCCCCTGGGAAATAATCCCCTTCTCAATTTTATCCAGTTGATTTTCCCAATACTGTCGTGCCGGTTCCGACAAAAATCCTTTTATTCTTTCGAAGAAAGCATGCCTGTTTTCACACTTTTTAAAACCAAAAAACAACAAAAATTCCTCATAACTGAAATGAGTAAATCCCGCCTTTTTCAGTTCAATAAGATACAATTGTATTTTATTTACATCTACAGCCACAACCAATTCAGGTTGGGTAGTGAGCAAGGAAAAGCTGTTATCGCCGGCAGAACCGATGGAGAGTATTTTACTCCCCGGCTTCGGGTTCAATCCCTCCAAAAGCAAATCAGCATCTTCCCAGCAATTGGCATACCTG
>JAOUKG010000808.1 GCA_029882725.1 Cyclobacteriaceae bacterium | reverse complement strand
CAAGCAGGCACCGGCAGGGTTGGGAAATGATAACGACGTAGTTGGCCGCTATTTTATGGAGCATTTGGAGGTTGCCTCAGCTGAATTGTGGTTATTTAAAGATTTTCCCACTAATTTATATACTGTTGATTGGGGTGTTACCAAGGCCAGTGCTGAAATTGCCTTCACACCCGAGATTCAGGAAAAAGAAAGAATCCTAAATGGAACAGCATCTATGATACCCCTCAGTGTAGGGAAGCACCAAAAACCAAGAATGGAAACCTTTCAGGAGGATGATCCCCGAAAGAGTAAACAAGTAATGAACAAGGATTTTGATAAATCTGAAGAACTTGCAAAAAAAGAGAAAGGTCATATTTTAAGGGCTTTTCAATTGAATACACGAATAGAGCAGGCCCCTAATCCTAATTCAAGGGTAACATTAAGTAAAGAAAAAGATGAATTAGGTGTAAATAGAGCGGATTTACATTGGGAACTAACACCTTTAGATAAAAGGAGCATCAGAACAATGTATAAACTATTGGGCCAACAAATAGCTATTTCAGGATTGGGTAGAGTACGATTGAATGAATTTTTGAGAGATGAAACAGATACCACATTCCCAGACAGTACCAATGGCGGTTGGCATCATATGGGAACTACCCGGATGAGTGCCGATCCCAAGACGGGAGTAGTTGATGAAAATTGTAAAGTCCATGGTCTCAGCAATTTATACATAGCCAGTTCGGGATGTTATACAACATCGGGTGCTCCCAACCCTACCCTTACCCTGGTTGCCTTAACCTTACGTTTGTCGAATCATCTAAAATCTGTTTTGGCAGGTTAATCAGTAAAATAAAAATTATGATAATATTTTCTACCTTTGCAATACGTATTTAAAATAAACAATATGATAAAATTCGCATCTAACCTCATTATTATCTGTTCATTATTAGTTCTTATTTCCTGTGGAAAAACCGTTGAAACAGGAGATGAATTTGAGCAAGTGGAACTACCTGATGGTTCTATAGTATCTTTAAACAAAAACTCCAAAATTAGTTACGATGGTTCTTTTGAACCCCGGATTGTAAAATTGGAGGGAGAAGCATTCTTTTCAGTAAATGAGGGTGAAACGCCATTTATCGTAGAAACTGAAGACGGTGAAGTAGAAGTGGTAGGAACCGAGTTCAATGTAAAAAGTAAAGGCGACAAAATGGAGGTCGAAGTTGAAGAAGGTGGGGTTAAAATGAAACTTAAATCAGGAGGAGGACCAGGCCATGGTTTGAAAAAAGGTCAGCAGGGTCTGTTTATCAAGGGAGGCAAGAATAATATAAAAATAGGCAGGGCACAATTCAAATTTAAATTATGGTTGGGAGATCTTAAAATTGAATTTAAAAGCAAGGGTAGAGACTTTAAAATTTCCGAAAAACACATGTACAAGGACATGAACAAGTATAATAAGGAAATGCATAAGGATATGAAAAAATACAATAAAGATTTTGATAAGGGGGGAAAAAAACTCAACAAAGACTTTGATAAAAAAGGCAAGAAGGGGAAAAAATAATTGATAATTGATAATTGATAATTGATAATTGATAATTGATAATTGATAATTGATAATTTCCTTATTTATAAGATCACAGATAAAATATAAACATGAAAACACTACTCCCCTTCATCCTTTTCTTAATAAGCATAATTGTTTTTGCTCAAGATGAAATAAATGTCAAGGTAAATCCTCCATACCAAAAACAAATAAAAAAAATAGTAAATAATAAAAAAGTAAAACAAGCTTTTGAAATTATAGATCAAATTGATGAAGAAACTATAAACGATCTAATTGAACTTACAGAAATCCCTGCTCCTCCATTTATGGAGGAGAAAAGAGCGGAAAGGTTTATGGAAATGCTCAAGGCTGCGGGTGCAGATAAGGTATGGATTGACGAAGAAGGAAATGTATTGGCTTTGCGAAAAGGAACAGCAAATAACGGAAAAACCATTGCATTGGATGCGCATCTCGACACCGTTTTCCCTGAGGGAACTGATGTGAAAGTAAAAATGAAAGGTGACACATTGTTTGCGCCCGGGGTTGGTGATGATACAAGGGGTTTATCCATGGTGATAGCTATTTTGAAGTCTATGGAAAAAGCAGGAATAGAAACCGAATCAGATGTTGTATTTGTTGGTTCTGTAGGAGAAGAAGGGCTCGGTGATTTGAGAGGAGTAAAGCATATTTTTGAGAA
>JAOUKG010000809.1 GCA_029882725.1 Cyclobacteriaceae bacterium | reverse complement strand
CATGAATTCCGCGTTCCATTGCATAAGCAGCAGCAGGGCCGTGCACATGATCTGGCGTTGAAATTGTAACGGCATCAATACCTTTTTGTTTATCCAGCATGACTCTAAAGTCATTATATAATTTAGCCTTTGGGAAGTTTTTTACTGATTTAGAGGCCGTACCTGAAAAATCCACATCACAGAGGGCAACTACTCTTTCACGACCATTAACAGATGCATTTAATATATCACTGGATCCCTTTCCTCCTGCTCCAATGGCGGCCAAATTCAGTTGGTCACTTGGGGCTGTATACCCCACTCCTCCAAGAATATGACGGGGAACAATAAATATTGAAGAAGCCAGAGCCCCTTGCTTAATAAACGACCTTCTGGAACTTTTGGAGCTTTCCTTCATAATGGAACTATTTAATTCAACTTAATACAAAATGGATAGAATCAAATATAATAATTCTTCGCTTTGCAACACAGAATATTCATGAGGAAATAACATTATTCTTTTCTCTTTTGAAAATGTCTCTAGCATTCAATAAACAACTGGTATTCAATAAATGGAACTTTGTATTTTATTTTTTATTTTTTTCAAAATACATTTTCAGAATATTAAAATATCCTTACTTTTGCAACCCGAAAGTCACTCAATACAAGTGACATAGGATAATGTTGGTTCCGTAGCTCAATTGGATAGAGCAACTGCCTTCTAAGCAGTAGGTTACAGGTTCGATTCCTGTCGGAATCACAACTAAAAAAGCCCTTGAATTTATCATTCAGGGGCTTTTTTAGTTTAAACACTCTTATTTGTGATATCAATGATGACCATACTGCATGGTTTTTATAAGTTTTCTATGCAGATATTTAAAAATTTGGAAAGAATTCCCTATTCCCATTTATAGGATTTACAACCAAACAGCATTGCCCTGCCTCTATTCTCTTCTATACTCTTTTATAAATTCCAGTAAATCCTCCATATCTTCCTTTCCTATGCTATTCCCCAAACCATTGGGCATACCCGATGTATCCAGGACTTTAATTGATCCTATATCCTCCCTGTTTATTCTGACCTCATTACCAGGAGCCACCAATAACCTCATTGTTTTTTCATCTTCATTAGAAATAATTCCCTGCATTTGGCTTCCATCATTCATACTGATATCCCATAATTCATATCCATCCGCCAACGACAATCCGGGCTGAAGTATGTGCTTTAAAATAGCACTTTTTGCCTGATTTTTAATTGATAAAAGATCCGGTCCATAATCCGTACCCAGGGCATCCCCTATTTTATGACAAGTAGAACAATAATCCATAAATACAGTTTTTCCCAGAGCTGCATCTCCACTACTCGTATTTATATCACCATAATTAGCCAAAATATTTTCTCCATCTGCATCCGAACCATCAAACAAAGCCCTTGCCCTTTCCTTAATATCTTCATCCTTACTATTCATCAACCTAACACTTCTCCTCCATCCAACAATCGACTTATCAATCTTTTCAGACTCAATTGCTGTGAGTAATAGTTTTGACCTTTCTTCGCTGCCAATCATAAGATCAACTGCCCTATTACGTACCGGGGAAGAAAGTTTTTCCCAGTTAACCATAAGGTATTCATTAAATGAATCATCAGAATCGGCATATTCCGACAACCATTCAACTGAAGCTACTTGAACAGGCAAAGGTTGCCGTGGATCTAAATAACTCTTTACCTTTTCACCAGGGTCACCATGATTTAAAATCAAGGAAATGGCCGATGCTCTTTTTAATGCATCATTATTTTCATTTTCCAATATATTAATAAAGTGCTTTTGTGACTTTTCCAGAGGCACTTTTATCGTTTTTATGAAATCTCTCCAAACTTTCGATGCTTCCCCTTCAGAAAATAAAAATCCTTGAATTATAGGTAGTTCTTCCCTGTTTATTTCAGGATTCTCATCCCGTTCCCTCCACCCACGCGTAATTCCCTTTATAATCGGTATTGATATTTGTTCATTCTTAACTTTAATTGATTCCAAAAGAATGCCCTGTAAAACCTCAATTTTGTTTTCCATGGTTAGCAAATAACTCAACCTGGTTAAAAAATCGACATTTAAATTTTTTGAATCCATCAGAGATTTCAACCAACTCTCTTCATCAAAATACGGACTACTCATCCCCGCAGTAACCATCCAATCATCATCAGGGTACAAACTCAGCAGGTAATTTACTGCATCAATGGCTTTTTG
>JAOUKG010000807.1 GCA_029882725.1 Cyclobacteriaceae bacterium | reverse complement strand
TTTGTTCCTTATTGTTATGCCTCCAATTTGGCCTTACAATAAATTGTACTTTTTAGAGGACGTTTTACTTTTTATCCTCAAAAATAAATACTTCTTCTATTTTTAATTTAAAGATCCTTGATATATCGTAGGCGAGTTTCAACGAAGGATTGTATTTCCCCTTTTCAAGAAAAACAACCGTTTCTCTTCTAACATTTACCAATTTAGCTAAGTCAAGTTGTGTCAAATTTTCCCTTGCCCGTAACTCCTTAATTCGATTATTCATTTCTAATACCTACAATTTTAATAATTACCCAAATTACAGCAAAAATTATAGCCATTCCTGTAATTCCTAATCCAATAAGTTGTTCTGTTTCAAGATTAAGTTTGTCGTTAAAATAGCTAATTAATAACCAAAAGTAAAGCGACACATAAAAAGACAAAGACGATGACTTTTGTAAAATCATTCTCGATAATTCATCGTCTACTGGTTCTCCCTTTTTTATACTAAGT
Source organism: Cyclobacteriaceae bacterium (assembly GCA_029882725.1). Classification (GTDB taxonomy): domain Bacteria; phylum Bacteroidota; class Bacteroidia; order Cytophagales; family Cyclobacteriaceae; genus JAHEMU01. The sequence continues at coordinate 1,729 of JAOUKG010000807.1, read as the reverse complement.
AAATGTCGGTACAATACCAGCACCCCAAAAACTACTAGTACTACTAAAATAATATTTTGCATGATTTCTTTTTTTAAATGTTATATATATCTAACATTAAGATAGAAATAAATAACATTTAAATCCAAATTATTTTGCAATTATTTTGATTGCCTACACACTATTTTCGACCTGGTAAAGTGATTATTGGGTCGCGACCAACAGTAATTGTTTTATGTATGCGGGAAAAATCGAAGGAAAAACGCTAATTACTCACAATCCATTTCTGGTTCCAGCTCTGCTTAAAAATTTTTGATTCTATTTTTAAAGTATAAACACCAGCTTCTGTGGGTTCAAATTCGAAATCTGCTGTTTCACCAGGACCATAATTAGGACTCTTTTCTAATTGTATTTGCTGTGCCTGAGGGAGATCGGCACCGTCTTTGGCCAAATACAGAAGTTCTATAATTTCATTGTTTTTGGTCATTTGGATATTAACTTTCCCTGCAGGGGAAATATTAATTAATCGCAACCGGTGCCTTTCACCCACCTTGATTTTCATTTCTGGTTGAACAACCTGCCCATTTAATTCCAGGTTTTTGAAAGAAAAGGTCTCCCCTGAATCGTCCGAGGCATTCCAACTTACAATGTAGGGATGGTCTAATTTTGCGTTGAAAGTCTCATTTTCATCCAAAACAATAATGGGACCATACAGACCCTGCGTAATCTGATGAATATCGTCCAAATGACTGTGGTAGATAAAGGTTCCTGCCCTCATAGCAGACAACTTATAGGTAAATTCCTCTCCTGGTTCAATTATTGGAGATTGTTTTCCCTCCGATGAACTCCATTGAGGAACTCCGTCTGCCCAAGCGTCTAATTCCAAACCATGCCAATGTACACTGGTAGGGTCAGAAAGATGATTAACAACTTTTACATACGTAGACTGAAATCGTTTTAATATAAGCAGAGGCCCCGGCGCTGAAGTTAAATCGGCATTATCACTAGCAATGTCCTGAAATGAAAACCCCTTGTGATGTCTTGAATTCTTGTATTCATTGGCAAATATAGTTACTTGCCTGGATTCTCCCTTTTCGATAAGGTCTGTTGGGCCATCATTAACTTCAATACCCGATGCCAATCCTGACATGTGTACATGACTTCCTTCAGGATCCATATCGGTTGCTCCGGGGAGCCTAAGTAAAGGTGAAACATGAAAGGAAAGATGACAATGAAAAATCCACCTTCCGGGTCTACTGGGTACCCAAGACATTACCATAGTAGATTTTCCCGCCATACTTTCCGTGACAACAGTCCGCACATCTTTGGGTTCATAATATGAATCTTCCAACATTGAGCCTATAGAATTTACTTTAAAATAAAAACCATGAAGGTGCATAGGATGACCCCTATTAGAACTATTTATAATCCTCCATTGTACAGAATCGCCTACATCAAATTTTAATAATTCAGTAAATGGCCAGGTTTTACCATTCATTGTTAAACTTTCAAATGATCCCTTTTCCCTATTACCTGGCTCTTCCATGGTACTAAAAATATTCATTACTATTATTCTATCATTTACTTTACTGTTTTTTGGATCAATAATAAATGCGCCGCTTAATTGTTCTTCTTCGCCGTAGAAGTTGGACTTACTAAAAAACTTACCTATACCTTTTCCAAGCTTTACCCAATACAAATAGGTACCCGGTTTCCCTGCTAAAAATGAAACAGTTTTTGATTTACCTGG
>JAOUKG010000805.1 GCA_029882725.1 Cyclobacteriaceae bacterium | reverse complement strand
AAAGGACAAACCATAGGAAAATTTGAAGTTTTTTCATTTTACCATCAATCTTAAGACCTTACTTTCATTACCGGTAGTGAGTACTATGGCATACAAACCAGGATCACCCACCTCTACTTTGCCTGAGTTGAAATAAATTGATTGGTTTTTTAATGTTTCCTGATAAACCGTTTTACCCGTTTTTATTTCAATGATATTTACTTCTACATTATCTACCTGATTGAGTTTTATTTCTAAACTAAACTCACCATCGGTAGGGTTAGGAAAAACTTCGGCAGAGACAATTTGAGTTTGTGAAATTCTGCCGTTCGTTACAGTTCGGTCGGGCGGTATTACTGTTATTTCCTTTCGGCTATTTCCGGTACAATTCCCTGAGAAAACCTGCAATTCTATGGGAAATGAGCCCACTTCCTCTATAATAAACCTGATTTCATGCTCTGTTTCTTCCACAATCCTGGCATTTTGAGGCAGTGTCCATTTTAAACGTTCAGGTACCGGCCAGGTAAGATCTACAGCCACCACGGTATCACCTGTTGCCACGGAACTGGGAATTACGAAATGTGTGTTTAATATTCCGGTAACGGTTTCCACAATTACGGAATCTTTTATTGCACAACCATTGCTGTTAGTTGCTAAGACGGTATAGATACCCGCCGTATTTATTGCCACCTTGTTGGAAGTGGAAATGGCACTACCGTTTTTATTCCATTTTATACTTTGCCATTGATTCCCTATGTCAAAGATGTATTCATCTCCCAGACAAATAGTGATGGAATCGGGTAGATCAGGAGATGTTTCCGGAAAGAACTCTGGAATAATAAAGGCCGTACGAAGTAGGCAATTTCTGGCATCTGTAATATCCACTGAATACAATCCTGCGGACAATCCAATTGCATTTTGAGTTGTCATTCCATTATTCCATTTGAAGGAATAGGGAGGAGTCCCGCCAATCACCTGAGTGCGAATTTCCCCATCGCTCGTTTCATAACATGAAAGAGGTTTGATGCTTTGTTGTACAATGCGTAGCTCTTCCGGTTGGGTAAGGGTGATCTGGCGAGTTGTTTTACATCCATTTATGTCTGTGGCGGTTAGGGTGTGGAGTCCGGCTGTCAGTCCTGTTTTTGACCAGCCTTCTGCAATACTTCCATTATCCCAGGCGATCTCTGCAATTTCAGGATCACTATATAAAATGATCTCACCATCCTCCCCTTTGAAACAAGAGGGATTTTTTGTTGATTTAATTTTGATATCAACCCCATTTGATACCGGAATAGTATAATAGATACTATTTCCGATACAACCTGATTCAGTGATTGGAGTTACTGAATGCCATCCCGGCTCCAACTTTTCATGTCTGTACTCTCTTGTAGTATCCTGATCCCAAAGGAGGTAATAGGCTTCTGCACTTGCTGTTTGTACTGTTTGCATTGTTTGTATGATGGAAGCACTGCCATAACCTGTGGCACAGGAGGCTTCAGTGATGCTCTGTAACTGTATTTCAGGAAGCGATTCAGTAGGTATTTCAATGCTCAATTGGGTACTGCATCCGTTCACATCAAAAACAACTACCCGGTAACTGCCGGAGGGTAAATTTTCAGCCCTTTTCTGGTTCAAAGTGCTGTTGTTCGACCATGAATATGTATAGGGTGGAATGCCACCAAATACCCCAATTTCAGCTGCACCGGTGTTGGATGTGCACCCTGAGGGCAGTATCTTTTCAGTAATGAGTGTAAGTTGACTTGAAGTTTCTTCCAAAACCTGAAAGTTGCCTGAAAAGGAACATCCTGAATTGTCGAAAATATCGAAAGTATGCTCTCCAACTGAAAGGTTTTTAAAAAGTCCGGATTGATTTTCCTCATTTCCATCCAACGAGTACATATAGGGTGAATTTCCTCCTGCTGCGACAAACGTAACTTCACCGGTCATCTGTCCGCAAAGGGTGTTTTGGATGTCTATATGTTTTAGAACCGGGCCATCCTGATCTGATAAGAAAACCGTTCCATTCAATTCATTTGCCCTTGCATCTTTTACTATAAAGTGATGAAGGCCCGAACTAACATAGGTCTTTTCTTTTCCTGTACTTCCAGACTCCCACTCAATCAGGTAAGGAGCCGTGCCACCTGAAACCATCAGCTCAATATTTCCGTCATACTGACCGCAGGACGGATTTTTCACCAAGGATTCGTAGCTCAACGGTGGTGTTTTTCCAATAAAAAATGAAAC
>JAOUKG010000806.1 GCA_029882725.1 Cyclobacteriaceae bacterium | reverse complement strand
GAAAAAACATGAAAATTACAAACTAATTCTCGCCGCCAATCGCGATGAATTTTACAACCGCCCCACACTTCCGGCATCTTTCTGGAAAGAAAATCAAAATATTTTGGCAGGCAAAGATTTAACGGGCGGGGGCACCTGGATGGGAATTTCTAAAACTGGAAAAATTGCCATGCTAACCAATTACCGGGATCTGACCAATCTAAAACCCAATGCCCCTAGCAGAGGGCATTTAGTGTCAGATTACCTCACAGAAAACACCAATTCTTCAACATACCTGAATCTCATTGCTTCCAGGGATAACGAGTACAATGGGTACAATATAATTGTAGGAGATCTGGATTCATTGCATTACCATTCCAATTACAAAACAGGCCAGGAGCCAATCTCTGAAGGAATACACGGATTAAGCAATCATCTGTTAAATTCTCCCTGGCCAAAAGTAGATACGGGCAAACAGCAGCTCTCTGAGATAATCGCAAATGAAAAATTCAATAGCAACGACCTGATGGAGATCCTTTTCGATGATCGAATTGCAACTGACGACTTACTTCCCGATACGGGGGTAGGCATAGAAAAAGAAAGAATGTTATCGCCCCTGTTTATAAAAAGTCCTGTTTATGGCAGTCGCTCCAGTACCGTTATTCTGGTTGACTGGAACAATCAGGTCACATTCATAGAAAGAACATACAATTTGGATAATTTTAGTTTCGAAGAGGTAAATTTCGGGTTCCCCATTCCCACGTAGGGGCGAAATGCTTTCGCCCATTCATTTCACCCATCCATTTCAACAATACATTTCACCCATCCATTTCACCCAATCATTTCGCCCATTCATTTCACCCATCCATTTCAACAATACATTTCACCCATCCATTTCACCCATCCATTTCGCCCAATCATTTCGCCCATTCATTTCACCCATCCATTTCAACAATACATTTCACCCATTCATTTCACCCATCCATTTCAACAATACATTTCACCCAATCATTTCACCCATCCATTTCACCCATTCATTTCACCCATTCATTTCACCCATCCATTTCAACAATACATTTCACCCATTCATTTCGCCCATTCATTTTCGCCCCCTACATAGGGCATGCTGAAAAAGAAAAAAGAAGGACTTTTATCCCGTAGGGATTATATGTTTGTAGAAACAATGGATTATCTTCATCCCATCCCGTTAGGGAAGGAATGGTTGTTTCCTGAATATACAATGCTCTGCCACATTTTTGACCAATTGCAGAAGTAAGCACATTGGCTTTTTAAATAAACACCCTTGTTTTCCCAAAACATTCCATTACCTTTGTAAAACAAACCAACCGGTCGGTTTTATGGGAAAGGGAATTGAAACAAAAGAGTGGATTCTTCAAAAGTCTGCAGAGCTCTTCAACATAAGGGGCTATGAGGGATGTTCTATGAATGACATCATGGCCGCAACAGGCCTGCAAAAAGGAGGCATCTATAACCATTTCAAAAACAAAGATGATTTGGCCCTTGAGGCCTTTGACTACAGCTTTCGTGCGGTAATTGCTCGTTTCAGAAATCGTTTGGACAAAGACAAGACCAATTGGGATAAAATTAATTCCATGATTGATGTATTGGCCGGTTTTTACAAAAAACCGGTGATTATAGGGGGCTGCCCCGTATTCAATACCGCGATGGATTCCCTGAACACCCATCCCTTATTAAGAAAAAAAGCCCTGGATGGATTGGAAAACCTTCTCAAATACCTCGAAATAAAAATCAGTGACGGAATTGAAAATGGGGAATTCAGGGTCATTGAAAATCCCCGGAAAATGGCATCTCTGATACTTATGACCATTGAGGGAGGACTGGTTTTAAGCAGAATTTATGAAAATGAGGAACATGTACTAATCGCTAGTGATTATGTGAAATCCCATTTAAAAGAACGATTGTTTAAATAATAATATGACAAACAAGGATAAAAAATTATTGAAACTCCCCTGGCCTTATAGGTTGTTAAGGTGGACTTTCCCAAAAGTTGAGTGTGTATCTCCTGTTTTGGCAGGAAAATGGGCCGCAAGATTATTTTTCAGGCCCTTCAAAGTACCTACCCCAAAACGCGAATCGGTAGTACTAAACAATGCCGAAAGATTTTCAGAAGCTATTAATGGTAAAAAAGTAGCCTGTTATAAATGGGGAGAAGGAACACCTGTGATTATGGTACACGGATGGTCGGGAAGAGGCACCCAATTT
>JAOUKG010000804.1 GCA_029882725.1 Cyclobacteriaceae bacterium | reverse complement strand
CCTGCTTCTTCTCACATTGACATTAACGTCATTTTTCATTAAAAAATCTGCAAATCTGGTTATTTTATCTTCTTTGGCATTTTCAAAATCAGCTTCTTTTATGGGGTTGTATTCTATGATATTTATCTTACTTGGGAATCTTCTTGAAAAAGTAAGGAGTTCCTTTGCATCTTGAATTTCATCATTGAAATTATTGAACACAATGTACTCGAGAGTGATTTTATTTTTAGTGTTTGCATAAAAATATTGTAATGCCTCGGCCAATGCATCAAGTTTATTGGTTTCATTAATAGGCATTATTTTATCTCGCTTTTCATCATTTGCTGCGTGTAGGGAAAGTGCCAAATTAAACCTTACTCCATCATCGGCAAGTTTTTTAATCATTTTGGCAATGCCCGCCGTTGAAAGAGTAATTCTTTTTGGCGACATACCAAGCCCCTTTTCAGAAGTAATCAATTCTATCGACCTCAACACGTTTTTGTAATTTAAAAGAGGTTCGCCCATACCCATATAAACAATATTAGTGAGCGGCTGACTATAGTTTTCTTCAGCAAGATTCTTTATATGAACAACCTGATCGTAAATTTCGCCCGCTTCCAAATTCCTCTGGCGTTCCATATACCCTGTGGCACAAAATTTACAAGATAATGAACACCCTACCTGAGAAGATATACAGGCGGTCATTCTTTCCTTTGCAGGAATTAATACACCCTCTACAAAATGAGTATCAAATAATTGAAAAGCCGTTTTTATGGTACCATCACTGCTTTGTTGCTTCTCGGTTAAAGCAACTGACCTGATTTCAAACTGTTCCTTTAGCCAATCACGAACCGTGAGGGAGAGATTGGACATATCATCAAAACTCTGAACCGACTTGTTCCATAACCAGTCGTAAACTTGAGTGGCTCTGAACTGTTTTTCCCCTAATTCCTGAAATACGGCCTTCAAATCTTCCAATTCTAAGGCTCGAATGTCTTTTTTTAATCCCATTTCCGTTTTGAAAACACAAAGGTACTTAAATTCAGGTGGATATTAAATAAACCAGGTTCTCTTCCTCCTAACTAAACAGAATTGAGTCTGGGTTCAATGGGATGTTAATTCGATATCTTTTAATTTGAAGGGGCGTGCTTTATTTGGAATTTCAAGAAAAAATAAACTCCCCTGATTTTCGTTGGATTCAACCAAAATTTTTCCACCTAATTTTTGAAGTGTCTCCATAGTGTTGAATAACCCAAGACCCGACCCTTTCTGTTGGTTATCCCCACGGTAAAACATTTTAAATATTTTATCTATATGGTCTTTATGAATACCTATTCCATTGTCTTTCAAATAGAGTCTTGCACTATTATGGTCAATTACAATATCAACAATAATATAAACACTATTTCCATTACTGAATTTGATACTGTTGGATATAAGGTTATTTAAAATTATTTCCAACCTTTTTTTATCCGAAAAAAAGATGTTTTTTATCTTGGCATTAACCTGATAATAAATTTGTTTTTTTTCACTTTCTTTGAATTTTAGAATAGTTTCCTCCAACAACACATTCATGTCTATGTACTCATTATGAATGGAAAGTTTGTTGTTTGCTGAGTAATCCTGAATGTCTCGAATTACTTTATCCTGATATTCCGCAGTTTCGGTGATGTACTCAAAATATTTTTTTGCATATAGAATATCCTTTTCATTTTTTCCAAGATTAGTAAGCCCTAGTATCGAGGAAATAGGAGCTCTTAGATCATGCGAAACTCTGTACAGAAATTGGTCAAGCTCAGATTTTATTTTTTCAAGCTCCGCGTTTGATTGAATAAGCAAATGCTCTGTATTATGGCGGACCTCTATTTCTTTTTTATTCCTTATGAATTGTTCTGAAAGCTTAATTTTTGTGAATTCAAGTTCTTTTTTTGTGAAATTACTTTCATTTACTATTTCATATAGAAAAATACCAAATAAAAAAATTACCTGAAAACTTGACAAGAAAATAGCACTGTGAAAATATTCAATTATGTAGCTTTCAATTAACCTGTTATGTGATAAACTATAAAGTATAATTGAAAGGAACCCAAATAACAAAACCCTTGAAGGTATTGTGTTTTTCTCTCCTTTGGAAAACACAAAGACTTTGAATGTTAAAATTACTGAAAAAAATGTGACTAGATATTTTAGGGCTTCAGAGTTAAATGTGTTAGCAATTAAGGAAAGAACAACTAAAATTATTATG
>JAOUKG010000803.1 GCA_029882725.1 Cyclobacteriaceae bacterium | reverse complement strand
CCACTGAAATTCCATCTCTTTTCACAAAAAGCCAAAACCCATAATAGATACTTTTTGTCCCTTCCTGACTGACAAAAACCGGTCCCCAATCCGTTTGAGCATCATTTACATTTACCCACATTTCAATGGTTACAGGCAAGGTTAAACTATTATATCGATCCCCCATATCAATGTACGACGATACTCCATCTAATTGTATAGCATTTCCAGGCCCAATATTTGACTGTGCATAAACATTCCAAAATAAAAAAAAGGAAAACGCAAAAGAAATCTGTCTGGACGCAATCAAGATCAATACAATATTATATTTATTTAATACTATTATACAATGATATTAAATTTTTAGAATATATATTCCAATTATATTTATTTTCTAAAGATTTTCTCCCATTAAATCCTAATTCCAGTCTTAACTTTTCATCTTTATATAGTGTCATTACCTTTTCAAAAAAATCATAAACTGAATTACTTTGAAAAACAAGACCGCATTTTTCATTTAGAACCAATTCTTCTTGTGCTACACAATCACTTACAATCATTGGTTTTGATGCTTCCATATATTGAAAAATCTTATTGGCATAGGTGGTGTCATGATGAAGATTCCTTTTCAATGGACTCAAGCATAAATCACTCATTAATGCATAACTCATAAATAACTTTTCATCCTGCCAACCTTCCAAATAAACATGTTTTGAAAGGTCGTTTTCTTCTACAATTTCAACTAGTTTGGAATCATCAATACTTGAACCAACAATTATCAATTTAATATCAGGGATAAACTCCCTTAATTTTGCAACTCCGTAAATAATTGTATCGGTACCACGTCTAAGTCCTGTATCACCAAAATAAAAAAGCTTAAACCCGGTTTTGAACTTTTCTTCAATCTGTTTATCCAAAGACATCTCCTCTATATTTCCTGGAACCAAACTGTTAGGCAGTACTATTATATCCTTAGGTTGTATTAATTCAGGTTCTATTAGCCTTTTGGAGTGCTCCGTTACTACAATCAACTTATTCGATTTTTTTATATATTCCAGTTGATTCTTTTCCCACATTTCAAAATTCACAACAAATTTTTTAAAGGGGTTTTTAAATCCTCCATACTCCCGCATAATGGCAGGCCTGTTTTCATGTAAGTCTAATATAACAGGAAGTTTGTATTTCTCATTGACCTGAAAAACAGTATCGGCAATAACCATATCGTGTACATGCAAATATTTGATTTTATATTTGAGAATAAATTGTTCAATATCTTTTAAAAATGAATTTTTGTAAAATGGAAATGTTTGGGATATTGCTGAGAATTTGTTTGTGATCTTTTTTTTATGAACTCTATGAACTATGAAACCTTTATAATTGAACATCTCATCCTCATGTTTTCCATCAAAAGAAACACAAAAAAGAAAAACTTTATACCCATTTGATGATAACGAAACAGCCTCCCTTTCAACACGTGGATCAGGGGGGAAATGTTTGTCTAATATCATTCCAATGTTCATAGTTATAATAATATTAAAATGAAAAATTACTTAGAAGCATCAAATATCAATAAATCTTTTTATGTTAAAAAAAATCTTGTTGCTACACCTTCCTGTTTCTCCCTCCCTTACCTCAAATACAGGCTCCTAAGACCCTTCTTAAAACTCTACACTAAATTTCTTCTAAGAAAATACAATCCTGCACCCTGGACTAGCCCGGCTAGTGTAAATATCTTTGATCAATTACTCACTAAAGACATGACTGGCCTCGAATATGGAAGTGGCCGTTCTACCCTCTTCTTCGCCGAAAGGCTGGGTAAATTAACCAGTATAGAGCATCATGAAGGTTGGTATAATCAGGTGGTCGATCTATTGAAAAAACACAATATTAATAATACCGAATACAAATTGGTGAAACCCGGTGAACTCTGCAATCAAGATTGGCCCTTTTATGAAAAATTCAACATTACCCCAAAAGGTTTACATGTAAAAAGTCGGTACAAAGAATATTTTGAAATTGTAAATGCATACCCCGATGAGTATTTCGACTTTGTTCTCATTGATGGTAGAGCACGAACGGAATGTGCTCTCAATGCCATCCCCAAAGTGAAAAAACAGGGGATGCTCGTTCTCGATAATTCGGAAAGAAGCCGATACAAGCCTATATTTAATGTTTTAAAAGATTGGCCCGTAGTGAAAACCACCAACGGCCTCACCGATACAACAATCTGGTTTAAACCATAATGG
>JAOUKG010000802.1 GCA_029882725.1 Cyclobacteriaceae bacterium | reverse complement strand
GTCGGCCATGAGGTCTAATAGATTCGCTGTCGATTGAGAGTCGAGGTTGGCGGTGGGTTCGTCGGCAAGAATAAATCGAGGGTTGGAAGCTAAAGCACGAGCTACTGCCACCCGCTGTTGTTGCCCTCCTGATAATTCGGAAGGACGGTTATTTTGACGATCCCCGAGTCCCACTCTTTCGAGGAGTTCAGCTGCCCGTTTTACCATTTCGTGCTTATCCCTTTTTTGCAAAAGCATTATAAACTCTACATTTTCTTTGGCCGTTAGAACCGGGATTAAATTGTACGACTGGAATACGAATCCAATATTTCGTAAACGAAAATCGATCAGTTGGTTTTCTGAAAGCATGGAAATATCTTGGCCACCCACTTCTACACTTCCACTCGTAGGAGAATCCAGACCACCTATGATATTCAACAAAGTAGATTTTCCAGAACCTGAAGGGCCCACAATAGCAGTAAACTCCCCCTCATTAATTTCCAGACTTACACCATTGAGAGCATGTACCGGAACCTTGGTTTCGCTATAGATCCTACTTATATTTTGTGTTTTTATAACTGACATTTCCGAATAGTTTTAAATTTTAAATAGTATGTAAAGCTTCTACAGGTTTAAGTTTTGTTGCCTTTCTCGCCGGGTAAACGGAAGCAATAATTGCGGTTAAAGCAACCCCGAATGCAATTATAGTATAGTGTATGGCACTCACTTCAGGATACAAAATGGCGTCGTAGCCATATTCTTTGAGCCCCGCACTGTATGCAGTTAAATCAAGCCCATTGGTTATAAAATAATGGTTAATTAGCCAGCCTATTATTAAACCTACGGGAGATCCCACTGCCGCCATGAGCAGTGTTTCCATAACGATCATCGAAAAAACCCTTGTTTTTTTCATGCCCACAGCCATGAGCATACCCAATTCCTTTATTCGTTCGAGTACCGCCATCAGCATAGTATTAACAATTCCAAAACACAAGGCTCCCATAATGATTACCAATACAAAGATCATGTTTATCCAAATCTGGCTTTGCATCAGCTCCAATTCGGGAGCCAGTTCCCCCCAACTTTCCACTAAAAGTGAAGGTTGAGCTTTTGTTAAAGAGTCGTACACAACGGGTACTTGGTTGAGGTCATTGAGTAGAATTGCAATTTCATGGATTTTTGTTTCACCTCCCAGCAAGCGAGACAAGTCTTCGCTTCTTACATACACCACAGAGTTGTTAATACGAACTGATTTTGTGTCGAAAATTCCATCTACTCTGAATGCCCCTGCTACAATTTCCCCTTCTGTATTTTGAAAAGTAAGTACCAGTTTCGATTTTAATTTCAACTTAAGTTTTTCAGCTATTTTGCTGGAAATAAGCACAGGGTTCCTTTTGATGGTTTTGAAATAGGTACCTTCAATCAGGGCTGAATCGAGATGTGTGGTGAGAGCTTCTTTTTGTTCACTGATTCCATAGATTGTTATGCCATTGGCTGCTTTCGCCGAAGATATCATGCCCCCGATAATGGTTCGGGGGGAAACCGCTTTTACATCAGAACTTTCATTTATTGATTCACTTAAACCCAACCCGTTTTCAATAAAATATTTAACCTCTTTATCTTTTTTATATTCGGGGTGATGCAACTGAATGTGGGAATAATCTGAATTGATTCCGTTATCGACAAAACTAATAATAAAGCCATTGATGAAACCCGTAAGAAAAGACAAAGAAGCTACCCCCACAGTAATTGCCAAAATAATAGTTATGGTTCTACCAGGCGACCTCCAAACATTTCTCCAAGCTATTTTTAATAACATAATTTTAGATTTTAGATTTTAGCCTCTGATTGCCTGATTTATTTTCAACCTCAAAATGGCCCATAAAGGGTATAGAGCAAGAATTAAAGTAATAATCAGGATTACTTCTACCTGGCCTGTAAACACTTCGGGTTCAACTGAAAAAGGTAAAATGGGTTCCACTCCAAATTTTTCAAATAACTCCGCATATTCTCCTGTAAAATAAATGGGGTTGAAAAAGAAGTAAATGATAATTGGAAGGGAAAGCAAAACACCTACAACGGTACCTGTAAGGGCAATCATAATGGTTTCCAGAAACACAATAACCTGAAGTCGGTATCTTTTCATACCGATGGCCATCATGATGCCAAATTCATATTTTCTTTCGTTGACCATCATGAGAAAAGTGCCGAAAATACCGAAGGCGATCACTGCATACAATATATACC
>JAOUKG010000801.1 GCA_029882725.1 Cyclobacteriaceae bacterium | reverse complement strand
TAAATATTTCAAAGAGATTATCCACTTTAGAATGCCCGAAATAAAACCCTACCCTATTAATAACTATGTACATATTATACCTGGAAATATTGATCTTTTAAAAATAGAAAATCAATTGCACGAAACCACCCGTGCTCAATTCGTACTGAAAGAAATGTTAATCCCTCTTAAGAAAAATTATGACTTGATTTTTCTTGATTGTCCCCCATCATATAATTTACTAACAATCAATGCATTACTAAGTAGTAATTTAATCATAATCCCGGCAAAACCAGAGGTGTTTTCAATTCAGGGTATTGAACTTATAAGAAATTTTGCCAAGGAAAATTCTACTCCCTATAAAATTGTATTTAATCAAGTGAATTCCCAGACGTTACACCACAAAAGAATAATTAAAAAAGAACACCATGACGAACATGTTCTGGATCAAACGATAAGAAACACCATTGTTTTAGCCGAAGCTTTTGAAAGTGCACAAAACATCTTCCACTATAAAAATAGTAGTTCAGGAGCAATTGACTTTACCCATTTGGCGGATGAATTACTGTGTTTTCTATAGTCGTTTCTTCGCAATAAAAAACAATTCACGGCCCTCCCGGGGTTTTATGGAATTATAACACCAGTCCATCACCAAAATATCAAATTTGGTTTCAAATAAATTCAAATACTCTTCTCTACAACCTCCAAAGGGAGGCGTGTCATCATTCATAGGTTGTCCCCATAATAAACCTGCTATTCTACCACCCGTTCCAAGTAATTGAAAAGCCTTCTCCACATAGGCTTCCCTTTGTCCTGGATCTATTGCACAAAAAAAAGCCTGCTCAAGAATAAGATCGTATTCACCGAAATGTTTGAAAAAATCACCACTAATTAAATTAGATGAAGGAAAATCAGGATTCCTTTTTTGAAAATATAGCAAGGGCTGTCGGGCAATATCCAAAATAAAAGTATTTTCAAAACCACATTCAATTAAATATTCAGCCTCATAGGCATTACCCGCCCCGGGTATAAGTATTTTTAAGTTTTTTACGGATAATGAATCAATGTATTCTTTTAATGGTGTTGAGATGCCACCTATATCCCATCCTGTACTACCGTGAGAGTATCTTTCTTCCCAATACCTGAAATTTAATTCTCTGTAATGCATCAAATAAAGTTTATCTGATATTTTTTTAACTAAAATATTTATAATTTTATGTCTTAAAGGACATTACAAAGTTATGACTGAAATAATTAAAAAGCCTGCAGTTGAGAAAAAGAAAAGCAACAAAGTTGGATTTATAGTAGCCGTATTGTCTGTTATTATAATACTCCAATCTGTTAAAATCTTTTTAGACCATACAGAAAAACAAGAATTAAACCAGATAAATCAAAAAGAACAAGCCGACCATGCAGAAACCATGCAACGGCTTACCGAGATTTCAACTGAATTGGATACCAGAATACGTGAATTGGAAAAACTTGGTGGTGACATTGAAGAGCTATCCAATGCAAAAGCAGAAATTGAGAAGGAACTTAAGGATACTAGAACAAGAACCAGATCTACAATAAAAACCCTTCAAGGTAAAGTGGGCGGATACGAGGAATTGTTACATTCAAAAGACGAGGAAATAGAAAAACTTAAATCAATTAATGATCAATTATTTACAGAAAACAATGACCTGAAAACCGAGCAAAATCAACTCGCCAGAACAATTGTTGAATTAAACCAAGAACAAACAGAACTACAAAGTAAAATTGAAGTAGCCAGCCGGTTAATCATTGAAAATGTTTCAATTTTGGCAATAAGCAGCAGGGGAAGGGAGCGCACATCCCCATTCAGAAGCAATCAAATTTATCAATTAAAAGTCGGTTTTAATATCGGAAATAATGATGTTGCCCCCATTGAAGGGAAAGAAATTATGCTGAGGGTACTAGACCCACAAGGAAATGTCATTTTTGATGTTGCCAAAGGTTCTGGCACTTTCTTTTATGAAGGTAAAGAGGAATTTTACACTGCAAAACAGGAAATTCTATTTGATAATTCTGAGCAACAACTCAGTTATTTGTACGAAAAAGGAACTGAGTATGAGTCCGGTGAGTATCAGGTAGAAGTCTATACTGATGATTATCGTATGGGGAGAGGAAGTTTTCAGGTTAAATAATAATGTACTTTTGGTTTTTAACCCTCCATTTTATACCTTTGCAGTCCATTTCAAAAAACTATATTTAAAATGAAGAACAATTACGA
>JAOUKG010000063.1 GCA_029882725.1 Cyclobacteriaceae bacterium | reverse complement strand
TGCCCCCGACTTTGTCAAGAATTCCCCTATTGCACATCAGGAAGGTGCGGGGAAAGGTTGGGTAAACGTGGATCCAGGCACTTTGCAAAACCCTGACTATAAAAACGTATTTTCTTTAGGCGATGTAGTGCATTTGGCTACTGCTAAAACAGGTGCAGCAGTTAGAAAACAGGCTCCTGTTGTTGTAGCCAACCTTGTTGAAATGATTGAAAAAGGAGAAATATCCAAAAAAATATACGAGGGATACTCATCTTGTCCATTAGTAACAGGCTATGGAAAAATGGTATTGGCTGAATTTAAATACGGAAACGTAAGAGACAGTGATCCCATCCTCAGCAAATTTTTGGATACTTCCAAAGAGAGCTGGTTTTTATGGATTTTGAAAAAATACGGCCTTCCTTATTTGTATTGGAATAAGATGCTCCGAGGAAAAATGTAACGTTTCCAGTGACCTTTAAATAATAGATTATTCAATCAGACCCTGTTTTATGGCAGGGTCTTTTGTTTAATGCTATTTGCATAAGTAAACCACATTCGAATTGATTCATTGAAGCAGTAAAAAAATATTTCGAATTAATTTAAAAGCACTTGTTTGGCAAATTGAGATTGCCTAGCTAAATTTGCACTCCTTTTAAAGCACTCCGTGTTTTCGAAGAATAAATGGTGGTTGTAGTTCAGTTGGTTAGAACGCCTGATTGTGGTTCAGGAGGTCGCGGGTTCGAGTCCCGTCTCCCACCCAAAAAAATCCCGCTTATGGCGGGATTTTTTGATTCAGGAATCTGGAGCCAAGAATCATTATTCAGTGTATTTAAGAGCAAAGTATTAAGTGTCTTTTTTCACTTTAGAATATTTTTTTATTTTTTCTCCTTCTGAAATTTCTTTTATAATTAATTCTCCATCTAAAATTTGAAAAAAATCACTTTTTGAATAACCCAATGATTTAAGTCCATTTCTAATTATCATTTCTGGAACTGGATTTATATGAGTTTGGAAGATTATTGGCCTCGTCAGATCAGACCTTGTGTACTTAACATGCCCTCCTTTAATACTAAAATATTTGCATTTACAAAGTTCTAAAAACGACTCATATTGAGATAGAGATATGTTTTTTAATGATTTTATAGTCATTAAACTAGAATAGGTAGTCTTTTATCTTCAGTAACTATAGATTTTTTAAGGATATTTTTAAAGTCTAAATTATTATTTTCCATTTCCTCTACTTCTGGTGCTCTAACCCTTTTTTTCTTACGGTTTACTGTCCATCCCAATTTTTCTAATTCGTCAAAAATAGTTCCCTTATTATGCGTATATTTAATAAACTCTTCAAAAGTAATTTCCCAAGAATTAGTCGCATCAACAGGTGTATTTCCGTATCCATATAAATCTAAAGCTGGAGAGTAAACATAATAAACTCCATCTTCATCCCAACGATATAATGTTAAACCAACGGTTACCTCTACGTTAGAATTGCCAACCTTCGCTTGAAAATTTATACTTCCCATAATTATTTAAAAATAATTTGTTATAAATCCTAATTTTCAAATATAGTATTTATATTATTTCGTTTTTACAATATGTACATAAAACGTATTAAATTCAATTTTTGTTCGACCAAAATTTTCTTTTGCTTTTCAGGCTTAAATACTCTTAATATTTAAACTTTGTTCAGGTTAGTAAGGTACATTAAACCCCATAAAACCTACTTCTTCTTCACATCCATCAAATTCTTGATCTCGTTGAGCTTCAGCAGTGCCTCTACCGGACTAATCCTGTTGATATCGAGCTTCTCCAACAGATTTTTCACTTCTATATAATCTTCGTCTGCCTGAAAAAGACTCATCTGAAATTCACTCTTGGGCAAATCTTCCCATTTTTTCTTGTTGGAAACCTTCCTCCTGTCCTTCTCAAGGAAATGCATGATCTCACTGGCGCGTATCAATACCGGATTGGGCATACCGGCCATCTGAGCTACATGTATTCCAAAACTATGCTCACTCCCTCCTTTTTTCAATTTTCTCAAAAACAAAATGCTGTTTCCCACTTCCTTTACAGAGACATTGTAATTGCAAATTCTGGGAAAGTCGTTTTCCAATTGATTTAATTCGTGGTAATGGGTGGCAAATAAGGTTTTGGGCTTAAACTTAGGATGGTTATGCAAATGCTCAACAATCGACCAGGCAATACTTACCCCATCGTAGGTGGAAGTACCCCTTCCAATTTCATCCATCAATATTAAGCTTCTGTCGCTCAAATTGTTTAGAATACTTGCTGTTTCCGTCATTTCTACCATAAAAGTAGATTCTCCTCTTGAAAGATTATCAGAGGCTCCAACTCGTGTAAATACCTTGTCTACAATGCCTACTTCGGCCGATTTGGCAGGAACAAAAGCTCCCATTTGTGCCATGAGTACAATCAAAGCCGTTTGGCGTAACAAAGCCGATTTACCCGCCATGTTCGGACCTGTAATAATCATGATTTGTTGATTTTCATGATCCAAACTCACATCATTGGGAACATATTTTTCCCCCGGAGGCATTTGCCGTTCAATAACCGGATGACGTCCTGCCACGATATTCAGTGTATGAGAGTCATTGATTACAGGTTTGGTGTATTGATATTGAATAGCACGTGTAGCAAATGACAGTAAACAATCAAGCTGACCTATTATTCTGGCATTTTCTTGTACTTGATGTACATAATCTGCTGAAAAAACGACCAACTCGTTGAAAAGCCGCTGTTCAATTACCAACAGCTTATCTTCTGCACTAAGTATTTTTTCTTCGTAAATCTTTAATTCCTCGGTAATATACCTTTCGGCATTAACCAGGGTTTGCTTGCGAATCCATTCTGTGGGAACTTTGTCTTTGTGTGTATTACTTACTTCCAGGTAATAACCAAAAACTTTATTGAAGGCAATTTTAAGAGAGGTAATGCCCGTTCTTTCTACTTCCCGCTTTTGAATATCCAACAAATAATCTTTACCCTTGTAGGCAATCTTGCGCAACTCATCTAACTCCTCATGTACCCCATCTTTTATAATGCCTCCCTGGTGTATCAACATCGGTGCATCCTCTTTAACCATCGCCTCTATTTTTTGCGTCAACTCTGCACAGGGGTTAAGTTGATCGGCCGCCTTTTTTAATTCCAGGGAAGTTTCAGCCGACAATAATTTTTTTATAGGAGCTACTGCATCAAGTGCCTTCTTCAAAGCAACCATTTCACGCGGATTGATTCTGCCTACTGCCACTTTGGAAATCAATCTTTCTAAATCACCAATGAGTTTTAACTGAGCTTTCACATGATCAAGAAGCTCCTGGTCCTTTACAAAAGCTTCCACTGCATTTTGCCTCTCTCGTATAGTTACTTCGTCTTTCAAAGGAAGAACCATCCATCTTTTCATCATTCTCGAACCCATAGGCGTACAGGTATCATCCATGATGTCGATCAATGGGATGCCGCCTTCGTTTTGGGGATATACCAACTCCAGGTTTCTGATAGTGAATTTATCCAACCACACATATTTTTCTTCCTGTAGTCTTGAGATGGCCGAAATATGCCCCATCTCCTTATGTTCAGTTTCTTCCAGGTAATGAATTATGGCTCCTGCCGATATAATAGCCTCTTCCATCCCTTCGATACCAAACCCTTTTAGTGAGGTAGTTTTGAAATGCCTGATTAGCTTTTCATAAGCAAAATCATGCGCAAATATCCACGAGTCCAATACAAATGTGAGGTATTCTTCCCCAAACAATTTGTGAAATTCCCCTTTGTTGGCTTTGGAATAGATTACTTCCGAAGGTTGGAAGCCCTGTATCAGCTTTGAAATATAAGCCTCATTTCCCCGGGCTGTAAGAAATTCGCCTGTGGATAGATCAAGAAAAGAAACCCCTACAAAATCATTTCCAAAGCTCACTGAGGCCAGGTAGTTATTGAATCTTTTGTCTAAAACATTGTCATTTAAAGACAGCCCCGGGGTAACTAATTCCGTAACGCCTCGCTTTACAATGCCCTTTACCGATTTGGGATCTTCAAGTTGATCGCAGATGGCCACACGCTGACCTGCACGCACCAATTTCGGAAGATAATTATCAATGGAATGATGTGGAAATCCTGCCAGTTCTACTTCCGAAGCCGACCCATTAGATCTTTTAGTGAGTACTATATCTAAAATACGACTGGCAGTAACTGCATCTTCACCAAAAGTTTCGTAAAAGTCTCCTACCCTAAAAAGCAATAATGCACCCGGATATTTGGCCTTAATGGCCCTGTATTGTTTCATCAAAGGGGTATCGCTTTTAGTTCCGCTCATAATAAGTAGTGGGTTTGGAGCAACGAAACTAATAGATAGAAAACGATTATTAAAGAATGGAGCACAAAAATTCCATCATGCAGTTTCTTCAAAATTTGACTTTACCCGCATCCTCCTTTACTTTGCAACTATGAAAAAACTAAAACTGGAAGAACTGGGAAGAAAAAGTGTAGAAGAATACAAAAAAGGCAATAAAATACCTGTTGAAATTGTTCTTGATAATGTGCGCAGTTTACACAATGTGGGGTCGGCTTTTCGTACTGCCGATGCTTTCCTGATAAAGAAAATATACCTTACTGGCATCACGGGTCAGCCTCCTCACCGTGAAATCCATAAAACAGCATTGGGTGCACAAGATTCTGTAGATTGGGAATATTTTCCAGAGACCACTTCCTTGTTGAAAAAGTTAAAAGCAAGCTCCAAAAAAGTTATAGCTGTGGAACAAACCGACAGTAGTTCCGGTTTGGCCAATTTTGAAATTGATGAAAAAGAAGAATACGTACTCTTTTTCGGTAATGAAGTGGAGGGAGTGAGCGATGAAGTGATTGCCCAATGCGATGGATGTATTGAAATACCACAATACGGCACCAAACACTCATTGAATGTGTCTGTTTCGATCGGGATTGTATTGTATGAGTTTTCGAAGAAGTTAAATGTATAGTTACTTCTCAGTTGATTGGCATTCAAAATTTGATCATATTGAAGTTTGATTTCATGCTTGTTATTTACCAATCTGTACGTCTGTGAAAAATTCCCTATTCCTTTTATTTGCCCTCTTTATTTTTTCCTGTAAAACAGAAGTAGCACCTCCGGAAGCTTTTGGTCCTTTACCCTCACCTCAACAACTTTCCTGGCAGGAAATGGAAATGAATATGTTCGTCCATTTCAATATGAATACGTTTACAGACATGGAGTGGGGCCTGGGAGGTGAACC
This sequence comes from Cyclobacteriaceae bacterium, assembly GCA_029882725.1. Lineage (GTDB taxonomy): Bacteria > Bacteroidota > Bacteroidia > Cytophagales > Cyclobacteriaceae > JAHEMU01. Next base: position 3,733 of record JAOUKG010000063.1, on the reverse strand, counting down.
ACCAACTTCATTTAATCCAACTAACCTTGATACCCGTCAATGGGCACAGATAGCAAAGGCAGCCGGTATGAAAGGCATTATCCTTACAGCGAAGCACCACGATGGATTTTGTCTCTGGCCCTCTGCCTATACCGAACATAGTGTGAAAAACTCTCCTTGGAAAAATGGTCAGGGCGATGTAATCAAAGAGCTTTCTGAAGCTTGTAAAGAAGATGGCCTCAAAATGGGATTGTATTTGTCTCCCTGGGACAGAAACCATGCAGATTATGGCACACCCGCGTACATCACTTATTTCCGAAACCAAATGACAGAGTTGCTTACCCAATATGGTGACTTGTTTGAGTTTTGGATAGACGGAGCCAACGGAGGAACCGGTTATTATGGTGGGGCAAATGAAGAGCGAAGAATTGACCGGGAGACTTATTACGATTGGGATTCCACCTTTAAACTAGCCTTTCAATACCAGCCCGAAGTTATTATTTTTAGTGACTCAGGTCCGGGGTGTCGCTGGGTGGGAAATGAACAAGGATATGCTAAAGAAACCAACTGGTCTTTTCTAAACACAGATAATATGGCTCCCGGCATTGCCGATTCAAAAATATTACAACAAGGAATGGAAGAGGGCGACAAATGGATTCCCGCCGAGGCAGATGTAAGTATCCGGCCCGGTTGGTATTACCATGCCTCCCAGGATGATAAGGTGAAAAGTCTGGATAAAATGTTGGAAATTTATTACAACAGTGTTGGCAGGAATGCCCTTCTTTTATTGAATTTCCCGGTAGATACTACGGGGCAAATCCACCCCGCAGATTCAGCAAGAGTCATGGAAATGGCCAATCAAATCAAGAAAGATTTTGAGGATAATTTAATAGATCAGGCCAGGTTGACAGCCTCCAATACCCGGGGAGAATCAGATCAATTTAGTGTTGAAAATATCCGGACAGATAATGAAAAATATTGGACCATAGATGAAGGGTTGGATTCTGCATCTATTGAATTAGCTTTTGATAAACCCGTAACGATAAGCCGGGTACTCCTTCAGGAGGAAATAAGTCTGGGCCAACGAGTGAAGTCTTTTACCATAAAATACAAAAAGGACGGGCAATGGCAAGTACTGGACAAACAAACCACAATTGGCTACAAAAGAATATTGCGATTCCCGGAAATTTCTACCGATGCTATCCAAATTGTTTTTGAGGCATACAGAGCAATACCTGTTATTTCCAGGGTGGGTGTGTATTGATGGGTTTGGATAACTGTTGTTTAAAGGGTTTTTGGGCTATACCCTGTAAACCCTGTCTTGTATACCCCGTAGCGACGCACGGCCGTGCGTCGCTACGGGCATTGTCCCGCTACTTATAAAATATTGTCAATACTTGATACACTTCTCCTATCAGGCCCACTAATGTAACAACAACACCCAACGCTCCTATGGCATGACCTCCCGAAAAACGATTGAGCCAGGCAATAAACTCGCTGAGAAAAATAACAAACAAACCTAAAAAGAACAGTAAAACTATAGGAAAGGTGAGCCAGTAAAAAATATCTTGAATCGATTTCATTCCCGCAGGTAAAATTTTGTCGTAAAAACCTGCAAAATAAGGAACCTCAAAAAAGAAAATAACTATTACAAACAAGGTTATCAGGGTAGAAAACATATTGTTCCGTACTACCTTCCAGGCAAAATCCTTGATTTTGTCTTCAAGCCTTAATATCCAGTTTTCTGTTCTCTTAGCAAGGGGCTTGTATCTGATTTCTATATAAGCCAGGGTAATACCAACAATTTCCAAAACCATAGTAACAAACTGTAGGTAATTGGAGGCGGTTTCATTAAAAAAGTTCATTTATTACATTTTATAGCACAATATCTAACCTTCTATATTCCTTCCGACTTCGAAAAGTACTTAATGTTTAACAATATTCTTAATATTTTTCAGAGTAAATGAAACCATCTTTATTATTTGTCGTATTAATTAATACTTTATGACTGACCGTACGGTCAATTAAAAATATGAGCCCAAGAACAGAACAACAATTTCAGGAAATCCGGGAGAATAAAAGAGAGCAAATACTTGAGGCCGCCCTAAAATGCTTTTCCACCAATGGATATTACAAAGCTTCCATTGCTGAAATTGCAAAAGAGGCCGGTATTTCAAAAGGTCTTATTTATAACTATTTTGAAAGTAAGGATGTTATACTAAAAGAATTAGTTTGGGGCGTTTACGAAGAGTTTTTTAAGCGGTTTGAATTTCCAAAAGACCTTGTGATGACTGAGGAATGTTTTGTCAGCTATATTAATATCAGTATTGATATTGTAGCCGACGATCCCAACAGGTTTAAATTATATTTTGCCCTGTTTACTCAACCACATATCATGGATCTTTTTAAGGCCGATTTAATGCAAAAGATGGAACCCTTTATCTTGATGTTCCTGAATTACTACACAGAAAAGGGCTATGAAAACCCCATGGCAATGATGCGCTTCGTGAGTGCGGCAATAGACGGTGTGCAGATGCACATAATGTTGGATAAGGAAAATTTTCCGGTAGAAGATGTTCGAAAAATCCTTTTAAAAATGTTTGTATAATAATTACCAACTATAAAATGAGAAAGTTTACAACAATGGTTTTGTTTTTCATGTTCATGGGGGTTTCTATGGCTCAAAATGCAACAGAAATAGTCCGGCTGATGGACCAAAAAATGCAAGGTAAAACCAATATTTCGGAAATGACCATGAAAATTATCCGTCCTAATTGGACAAGGGAAATTGGTATTAAAGGCTGGTCGTTGGGAACAACACATAGTTTAATATTAATCACTTCCCCTGAACGCGATAAGGGGTCTGCTTTCCTGAAAAGAGGTACAGAAATGTGGAATTGGCAACCCACTATAGACCGTTCAATCAAACTTCCCCCCAGTATGATGATGCAGTCCTGGATGGGGTCCGATTTTACCAACGATGATCTGGTGAAACAATCGTCTATAGTTGAAGATTATGAACATAAAATTGTGGGCGACACTACGCTGCAAGGGTATTCATGTTATAAAATACAATTAATACCTAAAGAAGATGCTGCCGTGGTATGGGGGAGGATTGATATGTATGTGTCTCAAAAAGACTATTTACAATTAATGACCAAGTTTTATGATGAAGATGATTTTCTAATCAACACAATGATTTCGAGTGATATTAAAGAAATGGGAGGCAGAATAATTCCTTGTAAAATGGAAATGATTCCCGCCGAAACACCTAAACAAAGAACGGTAATCATTTATAAAAGTATTCAATTCGATGTGCCTTTAAAGGAAGATTTCTTCTCCATTCAAAATATGAAAAAAATTCGCTGATATGTATCTGAAACTTGCCTGGAGAAATATTTGGAGAAACAAACGGCGTACCTGGATTACCGTTGCTGCCATTGCCTTTGCCGTCTTTTTCAGTGCCATTCTGAAATCCAGTCAGTTGGGTTCCTATGCCAGAATGATAGACAATGTGGCTCGCTTTTATACGGGTTACATACAGGTACAGGGTAAAGGCTATTGGGACGATAAAACACTGGACACTTCTTTTGAGTACAATAACAACCTTCTTCAAAAAATAGGGAACATAAATTACGTGGAAGTAGCAGCCCCGCGAATAGAATCCTTTACACTTACTTCTTTTGGATCACAAACAAAAGGAGCTTTGGTTTTGGGCATAGACCCAGGTCCTGAAAACCTGCTTACTCATGTG